>WFQA01000196.1 GCA_015487255.1 Paracoccaceae bacterium
CCCTGATCCGCATCGGCTCGGCGGGGGCAATGCAGGCAAATATCAAGCTGCGTGATGTGGTATTGGCAATGACCGCCACCAGCCTTTCCACCCCGTCACTGGGCATGTTCAAGGAGATAAACTTCGCCCCCGCCTGTGATTATGCGCTGCTGTCTGCGGCGCATAAAGCAGCTTCAGCGCGCGCGATCACCACCCATACCGGCGGCATTTATTCCTCTGATACATTTTATGATGAACGCCCCGACCTGAGCGAGCAAATGACCCGCCACGGCATTCTGGCGGTCGAGATGGAAACCGCCGAGCTTTACACCCTTGCCGCGCGCTATAATCGCCGCGCGCTGGGTATAATGACCATCTCCGACCACCTGCTTACCGGCGAGGCCCTGCCCTCCGAGCAGCGCGAGAAAAGCTTTGGCGACATGGTGGAAATGGCGCTGGAGGCAGCATTTGCCCAAGATGCACTTGAGTAAAGTGATTATTTTTTAACTCAAAAATCTATGCAATGCCCTGTTATTGCTTTGTTTTTTTGCGTTTCATGATGACTACTAACCTAGGTTAGTAGTCATCATGAACACCCACGGCCCATTTTCGCATGCATGCGGCCTTGTCGCCCCCCACCCGCAACTGCTACCCTCACAGCATGACCCTGATCCTGTTCAACAAGCCTTTTAATGTGCTCTCGCAATTCACCGATAAAGCTATTGCCGGCAGCCGTCGGCCAACCCTTTCTGACTACATCGATCACCCCGGCATCTACCCCGCCGGGCGGCTGGATAAAGACAGCGAGGGCCTGCTGCTGCTGACCGATGATGGCCGCTTGCAGGCCCGGATCAGCGACCCAAAACACAAGATGGAAAAAACCTATCTGGTGCAGGTGGAGGGCGAGGTGGATGAGACCGGCCTACAAGCCCTGCGCCGGGGCCTGACCCTGAAAGACGGCCCAACGCGCCCCGCCAAAGCCCGCCGCATCGCGGCACCGGGCTGGCTCTGGCCCCGCACCCCGCCGGTGCGGTTCAGGAAAACCGTGCCCGATTGCTGGCTGGAAATCACCATCCGCGAGGGCAGAAACCGCCAAGTCCGCCGCATGACCGCCGCGGTTGGTCACCCCACCCTGCGCCTGATCCGCTGGCAGGTGGGGGCATGGAACCTGCATGGATTGCCCCAAGGCCAGTGGCGCCCGGCCTGAAGCCAATACCCCCTGCCAGCCCCTACGCCCCCACAACCGAAAGTGGCAAGCCGGGTTTTGCCCGGCCTGGGAGTGGATGCGGCAACAAGCCTCATAATTCTTATGGATTAGAATATTGGAATGTATTATATCTGGGCGTCAGGCGGTCAAAAAGCGCCGTGAATAATTGGGGGACGTATGACAAAGCATCATCAGCCAGCACTGGATACCTCGCCAAAGGTCAGCGACGAGATCCGCCAGACCACATGTTACATGTGCGCCTGCCGCTGCGGGATCAATGTTCATATCAAAGACGGCAAGGTCAAATATATCGAGGGCAACAAGGCGCATCCGGTCAATAAAGGTGTGCTTTGCGCCAAAGGCTCCTCGGGGATCATGCAGCATTATGCCCCCTCGCGCCTGAAAGCCCCGTTAAAGCGGGTTGGCGAGCGCGGCGAGGGTAAATTCGAGGAAATCTCCTGGGAGGAAGCTTTTGAAATCGCCACCTCCCTGCTGGCCCCGATTCGCGCGCATGACCCGAAAAAGCTGGCCTTCTTTACCGGGCGTGATCAGTCACAATCCATGACCGGCTGGTGGGCGCAAAGCTTTGGCACCCTCAATTATGCAGCCCATGGCGGGTTTTGCTCGGTCAATATGGCGGCGGGCGGCATTTATACCATGGGCGGGGCGTTTTGGGAGTTTGGCGCGCCGGATTGGGAGCGCGCCAAGCTGTTCATGATCTTTGGCGTGGCCGAGGACCATGATTCCAACCCGATCAAAGCCGGCCTTGGCAGGCTCAAGGCGCGCGGAGCCAAGATCATCGGCATCAACCCGATCCGCTCAGGCTATAATGCCATTGCCGACGAGTGGGTCGGCATCACGCCGGGCACCGACGGGTTGTTTATCCTGTCGCTCATTCACGAGCTGCTGAAGGCCGGCAAGGTCGATCTGGATTACCTGATCCGCTATACCAATATGCCCTTTCTGGTCAATCAGATGGAGGGCAGCGCGCAATACGGGCTGATGATGCGCGATGATGATGGCAACCAGCTGGTCTGGGACCGTGCCAGCAACAGGGCCGTGCCTTACGAGACCAAAGGCATCAAACCCGCGATGAGCGGCATGGTCGAGGTGGGTGGCATCAAATGCCGCCCGGCTTTCGAGATACTGGCCGAAAAATACCTCAGCGACGAATACACCCCCGACGCGGTTGCCGCACGGGTTGGCATTTCGGCTGACCGCATCCGCTCCATCGCCGCCGAGATCGCCCGCGTGGCCTTTGAGGAGGAAATCACGCTTGATATTGCCTGGACCGACTGGAAGGGCGAAAAGCACGATAAAATGACCGGCCGCCCGGTGGCAATGCACGCCATGCGCGGCATCTCGGCCCATTCCAACGGGTTTCAAACCGCCCGCGCTTTGCACATTTTGCAAATCCTGATCGGCTCGGTCGAGGTGCCCGGCGGGTTCCGCTTCAAGCCGCCCTATCCAAAATCGGTA
>WFQA01000197.1 GCA_015487255.1 Paracoccaceae bacterium
AATGGTGCCCCCACACGGACTCGAACCGCGGACCTACTGATTACAAATCAGTTGCTCTACCAGCTGAGCTATAGGGGCAATCACAGCGTTATTAGCCATCTAGAAATATGCATGCAAGCCAAAATGTCCCGCACCTAAGAATTTCCTCCAATTCGAATTATTCTTCTGGAACCGTAGTTGGTATCATCATTCGGATATTAATTTGGAGGTTATAGGGTCGAGGATCGTTAAATCCAGGACATGACAACCGCAGCAATACAAATTGCGGGGAAGAAAGTGTGTGAACAGCGGTCATATCGGGGTGATAGGCGTTACGTCTGAACGAATATTGGGGCTTCCGCTATTTCTTTTTCGCTGCCGCTTTCTTCTTGGCCGCAGGCTTCTTTTTTGCCGGTTTCTTTTTGCCTTTGCTTGCCGCCTTGGCGTTGATGATCTCAATCGCCATTTCCACGCTCACATCCTCCGGCTCGGTGCCTTTGGGGATGGTGGCGTTGATCTTCTCCCATTTGATATAGGGACCATAGCGGCCTTTCATGATGTTCATCTCGCCACCGTCAGGGTGCTCCCCCAGCGCCTTGATCGGCTCTGCTGCCTGCCCGCGCCCGCGCCCGGCGGGTTTATTGGCGATCAGTTCAACCGCGCGGTTCATGCCGATGGTGAAAATCTCTTCCACATCGGGGATGTTCACATATATCTTGCCTGGCTTCTTGCCTTTCTCCTCGGCTGGTTTGGTCAGCAGGATATAGGGGCCGTAAGGGCCAATCGCTGCCGTTACCACCCCGCCTTCGGGGTGCTCGCCGATGGTGCGCGGCAGGCTCAAAAGCTCCAGCGCTTTTTTCATATCCACCGCCGCTGGCTCCATGCCTTTGGGGATGGAGGCGCGCTTGGGTTTGGGCATTTCCTCGGTTGGCTCGCCAAGCTGCACATAGGGGCCAAAGCGGCCATTGCGCAGGGTTACCGGCACGCCTTCGTCATTTTCCCCCAGCACCTTGCCATCCAGCCCGGCCATATCGCCGCCCTCAGCCTCGCCGGCCAAGGGGCGGGTGTAGCGGCATTCGGGGTAGTTCGAGCAGCCAATGAAGGCCCCGCCAGAGCGCGCGGTGCGCAGGCTCAGGCGGCCATTGCCACAGTTTTTGCAAATGCGCGGGGTTGGGTCATCGGCGGTGACCGGAAACAGATGCGGCTCCAGAAACTCGTTGATCTTCTCCAGCACATCGGTGATGCGCAATTCGCTGGTTTCGGCAATCGCGGCGGAGAAATCGCTCCAGAAGCGGCCCAGAAGCGCCTTCCAGTCCTCCTTGCCTGCGCTCACCTTATCAAGGTCATCCTCCAGCGCGGCGGTAAAATTATAGCCGACATATTTGCGGAAATAACTCTCCAGAAAGGCGGTTACCAAGCGGCCTTTATCCTCCGGATGCAGGCGGTTTTTCTCTTTGCGAACGTAATCGCGGTCCTGAATGGTGGTGATCACGCTGGCATAGGTGGAGGGGCGGCCAATGCCGAGTTCCTCCATGCGCTTGACCAATGTGGCCTCGGTATAGCGCGGCGGGGGCTGGGTGAAATGCTGCTGGGCATAGGTGCTGGCATCTTCCGAGAGCACCGCCTTTTCATGGCGTTGCATGCCCATATCTATCACCGCATCATCATTGGTGAACTTGGTGTAATCCGCCGCAAAACCACCAGCTTTCGGCTGGGCCGGCTCGCCTTCGTGTAGCGCGGGCAGGCGGGCGTCATCACCGTTTTTCTCCACATCGTCCCGGCCCTCTTCATAGAGTTTCAAAAACCCGTCAAATGTGATCACCTGCCCGTTGGCGCGCAACACCACCTCGCCGTCAGCCGAGCCGATATCAACCGCGGTGCGCTCCAGCTTTGCCGCCGCCATCTGGCAGGCGATGGTGCGCTTCCAGATCAGGTCATAAAGCTTGCGCTGGTCACCCTCCAGCCGGGCCAGCTTGGCCGGTTCGCGGTCCATCTCGGTGGGGCGGATACACTCGTGGGCTTCCTGCGCATTCTTGGCTTTATTCTTGTAGATCCGCGCTGCTTTGGGAATGTAATTTGCCCCGTATTTATCCTTGATATAAGCCCGCGCGGCGCTCGCAGCCTCCGGGGCCATGTCTATGCCGTCGGTCCGCATATAGGTAATGTAGCCCGCCTCATAGAGCCGCTGGGCGGTGCTCATGGTCTGCTTGGCCCCAAAGCCGAATTTGCGGCTGGCCTCCTGTTGCAGGGTCGAGGTCATGAACGGGGCGGAAGGGTTGCGGCTGGTGGGCTTGGCCTCGACCTTTTGCACGCTCAATGCCCGCGAAGTGATCGCCTGCACCGCCAATTCGGCGGCGGCGGCGGTGTTGAGGTCAAACTTGTCGAGCTTCTTGCCGCCAAGCACGGTGAGCCGCGCCTCGTAATCCTGCCCGCGGGCAGAGCTGAGCAGGGCTTTCACGCTCCAGTATTCCTGCGGGTTAAACGCCTCGATCTCCATCTCGCGCTCAACGATCAGCCGCAGGCAGACCGATTGCACGCGGCCAGCCGATTTCGCCCCCGGCAGCTTGCGCCAAAGCACCGGCGAGAGGTTGAAACCAACCAGATAATCCAGCGCGCGCCGCGCCAGATAGGCCTCGACCAATGGCATATCCACCTGCCGGGGGTTTTTCATCGCCTCGGTCACGGCGGTTTTGGTGATGGCATTAAACACCACCCGCTCCACATGGGTGGATTTCTTGATCACCCGGCGCTTTTTCAGCGCTTCCTCAAGGTGCCAGCTGATCGCCTCGCCTTCTCGGTCGGGGTCGGTGGCGAGAATCAGCGTGTCGGATGTGTCCGCCTTCAGCGCGTCCACTATTGCCCGCACATGTTTTTGCGATTGGCTGCCCACTTCCCATTTCATCTCGAAATCGTTTTCGGTATCCACCGAGCCGTCTTTGGGCGGCAGGTCGCGCACATGGCCAAAAGAGGCCAGCACGGTAAACCCCGGCCCGAGATATTTCTCGATCGTTTTGGCTTTGGCGGGGGATTCGACAACAACAACGGCCATGCGGGAGACTCCGGAATTTCGACACCTAGTTGGACGCGGAACATGGGGTTTGTAACGGGTGATTGTCAATGGGCAATCAAACCGGCACCAAATTGCAAGCGTAAAATCTGGATATGTGGCGCTAATTATAAACAAATTGTTATTTCACATTTTTATATGTAATATAGTATCTGACATCAGGAGCATTATGGAGAGTCTGTGCAGAATCTAGCGGATGACCAAGCAATCAACGCGCGCCGGGAGACATGAACATGGCTGAAATTATCGTAATAGGGGCCGGGATCGGTGGCTTGCCCGCCGCTTATGACCTGAAAAAGCAATGCCGGGCGGAGGATAACATTACCGTCATCTCCAACACCCCGTATTTTCAGTTCACCCCGTCAAACCCTTGGGCGGCTGTGGGCTGGCGCAAGCGGGAGGATATCACGATCGATCTTGCCCCGGTGCTGAAAAAGCAGGGCATCGGTTTTATTGCCGACCCGGTGGTAAAGTTTGACCCGGAAAACAGCACCATAACCCTGAAAAGCGGGCGGGAAGTGAAATACGATTACGTGGTCATCGCCACCGGTCCGGAACTGGCCTTTGACGAGATCGAGGGGCTTGGCCCGCATACCGGCTACACCAAGTCGATTTGCGATATAAACCACGCTATTGTTGCCAGCGCCGAATGGGAGGAGTTTTGCAGGGATCCCGGCCCGATTGTGGTCGGGGCGGTTCAGGGTGCCTCATGCTATGGCCCGGCTTATGAATTTGCCATGATCATGGATACGGACCTGCGCAAACGCAAGATCCGGGACAAGGTGCCGATGACATTCGTGACCGCTGAGCCATATATTGGCCATCTGGGCCTTGGCGGTGTGGGTGATACCAAAGGCCTGCTGGAGCACGAAATGCGCCAGCGGCATATCAACTGGCTGACCAATGCCCGCACCGACAAGGTGGAAGATGGCAAGATGTTTGTCAGCGAGGTTGCCATGGGCGGGGATGTGGTGGCCAGCCACGAGCTTGATTTCAAATTCTCGATGATGCTGCCTGCTTTTCGCGGTATTCCACCCTTTATGGGCATAGACGGGCTGGTAAACCCACGCGGGTTTATCACGGTCAACAAGCATCAGCAAAACGAGAAATACCCAAATGTTTTTGCGGTTGGTGTCTGTATCGCCATTGCCCCGCTGGAGGCAACCGCCCTGCCGGTTGGTGTGCCAAAAACCGGGTATATGATCGAATCCATGGTTGCGGCAGCGGCAGGTAATATCGGCCAAATCCTGCGCAATCAGCCCCCAACCCATGAGCCGACATGGAACGCGTTCTGCCTGGCTGATTTTGGCGACAAGGGTGTGGCTTTTCTTGCCCAGCCGCAAAACCCGCCGCGCAATAAAAACTGGGCGTCTGAAGGCAAGTGGGTGCATTGGGCAAAAATAGGATTTGAGAAATATTTCATGCGCAAGATCCGCAAGGGCCAGTCTGAGCCGTTTTTTGAAAAATCCGCAATGAAAATCATAAATATGTCGCGTTTGCGCGATTAACCAGCCGATAAATCAAGCCCAAACAGCCTGCACTTTGTGCGGGCTGTTTGCCTTATCGGGGTGCTGGAGCGCAATCCAAAAATCGTTTCCTGCTTTTTGATTGCGCTTTATGCTGCAAAAATGGAGGCCGAAATGAATCAGCAGGTTATATTATTGCGCGGCATCAATGTGGGCGGGCATCACCGCTTGCCGATGCGCGAGCTATGCGCCCTGCTTCAGAAGCTTGGCCTGCAAAATCCGCGCAGCTATATCCAAAGCGGCAATGTGGTGGGCGCCGGCAGGGTGGAGGCCGGGGCGATCTCGGATGCGATTGAAAGGGCCAAAGGGTTCAGGCCGCAGGTGCTGGTTTTGCCTGCGGATGCCTTTATCGCCATCGCCAAGGCGCTTCCCTTCACCGAGCCGGATGGCAAGCTGGTGTATATCTGGTTTCCGGCCAGCCGCTTTACCTTTGATCAAGCAAAAGCCGATAGGCTGCGGGCTGAGACCGAAACCCTGCACATCACCGATCATGCTATCTTTCTACATGCGCCTGATGGTATTGGCCGCTCAAAGCTGGCGGCAAAAATCGAAACCCTTGCCGGTGTGCCCTGCACCGCGCGCAATATGAACACGGTGCGTAAATTGCTACAGATGCTTGACGCCTGACCATTCACCCCTCTAAATTCAGCCAAAAAGGTTTCCATGCCCGCTGCACAAGGCCCGCTTTTTCGTTATCGTGACCTGGTCACCAGGGGTGAGCTGCGTGATGACGCCGCCCAGCGCCTCGCCATTGAAAAACTGCAACTGCTGCACCGGCGCTTGCAGGGCTATAACCCGGCAAGGCCCAGCCGCTTTGGTTTGGGGTTGTTTGGCTGGGGGCGAGAGAATTTTGAGCAGGTCGAGGTGCAGGGGCTTTATCTTTATGGCGGAGTCGGGCGGGGCAAATCGATGCTGATGGACCTGTTTTTCGAGACCGCGCCCGTGGCCAAAAAACGCCGGGTGCATTTTCATGCCTTCATGCAGGAGGTGCATGGCCGCATCGCTTCGGCCCGCAAAACCCACGAGAAAGACCCGATCGAGCCGGTGGCGATGGGCATTGCTGCCAAGGCCACATTGCTGTGCTTTGACGAGCTGCAAATCGGTGACATCACCGATGCGATGATCGTTGGCCGGTTGTTTGAAAAGCTGTTCGCGCGCGGGGTGGTGATTGTAGCCACCTCCAACCGCCACCCGGATGATCTTTACAAAGACGGGTTGAACCGCCAGCTTTTTTTGCCTTTTATCGAGCGGATAAAACAGCGGCTGGAGGTATTTCATCTGGTGAGTGACACCGATTACCGCCAAGGCCGCCTGCCCGGTGGCAAGGCCTATTTCACCCCGCTGAATGCTCGCGCGCGGCACGATATGGATCAGGCGTGGATGGCGTTTGCGGTCAGCAAAGGCAAGCCGTTGGTGCTGGAGGTTCAGGGGCGGCAAATCACCTTGCCACTGCATTGCGAAAGGGTTGGGCGGGCTGATTTCGCCACGCTCTGCGAACAGCCGCTCGGTGCGGCGGATTACCTCGCAATCGCCCGTGCCGTGGCGGTTTTGCTGATAGATGATATTCCGGTTATGACCCGCGAACAGGCCGGCCCAGCCAAGCGGTTTGTGACCTTGATTGATACGCTATACGAGGCAAAAACCCGGCTGATCTGCTCTGCCGCCGCCATGCCCGAGCAGTTGTTCGAGCAGGGCGAAGGGGCGTTCGAATTTGCCCGTACCGCTTCAAGGCTGCGGGAGATGATGAGTAAGGAATGGCTGGATCGGGATTAACCTTGGGAACCTCTGATCAACAGGCTGCTGAGATCCTTGGCCGCATAAGGGTGCCCAGCTGGTGTTAGAATGCACGCTGGCTGGCTCTTTGAGACCGGTTTTGCGGCTTTATTCCCCCCAATTTCGGTGTTTCAGACAGACACCGCCCGCAATCGT
>WFQA01000198.1 GCA_015487255.1 Paracoccaceae bacterium
CACAAAGAGTGACCAATGCCGCCCTGCCAGCCGGTTTAATAATGTTTACACTTGATCTATATTGCGGTTAACGAATTTTCCCATTACCGGCAGGCGATCATTGTGCAGCGGACATTTAAACGTGATATACAGATTATCGGCACCGGTTTGCATTCCGGCCGCCCGGCGCGATTGCGGCTGAAGCCCGCCGCCGCCAATATGGGCATTTGGTTTTGCCGCACTGATATTAGCGGGTGTGACAACATGATCCCGGCATTGTGGGACATGGTGAATGACACCCGGCTTTCCACCGGCATTTCCAATGAATCCGGGGTTTCGGTCTCGACCATCGAGCACCTGATGGCGGCGCTGGCGGGTTGCGGGGTGCATAATGCGATTATCGAGATCGACGGGCCGGAAGTGCCGATTATGGATGGCAGCGCCACGCGCTTTGTTGCCGAGATCCAGCGCGCCGGTCTGGTGGAGCAGGGGCAGATGGCCACGCTGCTCGAGGTGCACGAAACCGTGCGGGTGCGCAAGGGGGCGGCTTATGCCGAGCTTTCGCCGCTGGCGCGTTGCCAGATTGATTTCACCATCGAGTTTCCCGGCACGATTGTAGGCCACCAACAGGCATCGCTTGATTTATGCAACGGCAATTTTGTGCATGAGCTGGCCAATTGCCGCACCTTTTGCCGGGTTGAGGATATCGAAAAAATGCGCGCCGCCGGCCGGGCGCTGGGTGGCTCATTGGAAAATGCACTGGTGATTGATGGTGATCACTACCAAAATACGGGCGGCGCGCGGCGCATTGATGAATGTGTGCGCCACAAGATGCTGGATGCCGTTGGGGACCTGATGCTGGCCGGCGCGCCGGTTTTGGGGCAATATCGCGGCTACAGGGCCGGGCATAACCTGACCAACCTGTTGTTGCAAAAGGCATTTGCCACCCCTGATGCGGTGCTTTTGCGCCGCGCAAGCCCCGCCGAGCTCCCATTGCTGCCGGGGCCAGACCTGCAAGATTTCGCTCTTTTGCGCGCCGGATAGGCGCATGGCCATAAAAAGCCGTTTTTTCCACTGTCGATCTATGCTAGCAACGCAGATGAAATGCGATTGTCGAGGGTGAAAATGGGTCAACGAGTTTGGATAAAGCGCGCGATGATGCTGGCATTGGTGGCAAGCGTTGCGGCTTGCGCCCGCGAAGGCCGGCAGGTTTCGGTTGAGGATACCACCAGCCCGGCACAAATTATCGCCATGGCTGATGCCGAGGTCGAGCGCGGCAGGTTTGCCCGCGCAGGCGATCTGTTTTTGGAGGTCGAGCGGCTATACCCTTATACGGTTGAGGCAGAGTTCGCCGTTATTCAGGCGGCCAAATCTTATCAGAGCGGTGAAAAGCGGATCGAAAGCCGGGCGGCAGCGCAGCGCTATATTGATTTTTATCCGGCGGGCGAGTTTGCGGCCCTGGCGCATTATCTGGTTGCGCTCAGCTATTATGACCAGATCGTCGATGTGCAGCGCGATCAGGAAAACACATTTCAGGCGCTGCAATCCTTGCGAATCGTATTGGAGCGTTTCCCCGATTCCGAATATGCGGCCCTGGCGGCACCCAAATTCACCACCGCGCTCAACCAGTTGGCGGGCAAGGAAATGGATGTCGGGCGGTATTATCTGCAACGCGGGCAATTTGCGGCGGCGATCGGGCGGTTTAACGTGGTGGTCAATGATTATGGAGAAACCCCGCACCGCCCCGAGGCGCTGCATCGCCTGGTTGAAGCTTATCTTTCGCTTGGGCTGGTGGGCGAGGCCACACGGGCCGGGGCGCTGCTGGCGGCGGACTATCCGGAAAGCTCGTGGAACGCCGCTGCACAATCATTGCTGGCCACGGGGCGGCAACCAAACGCGGGCGCGGGCCTTTTCGGGCAGGTGTTTCGCCGGTGATCAGGCGGGGTAAATGCTGGCAAGCCTTTCCATAAAAAACATGCTGCTCATCGAGCAGGTGGATCTGCATTTTAAAGCGGGTCTCAACGTGCTGACCGGAGAAACCGGCGCGGGCAAGTCGATATTGCTTGATAGTCTCGGCTTTGTGCTTGGGCGGCGGGGCCGGGCGGGCATGGTGCGCCAGGGCGCTGACCTTGGCGAGGTAAGTGCGGTGTTTGAGCTGACACCGGGGCATCCGGTTGCCGGAGTGATGCAAGCGGCGGGGCTGCCATTTGATGGTGAGCTTATCTTGCGGCGGCTGAATTACCCTGACGGGCGCAAGCGGGCTTTTGTCAATGACAGGGCGGTATCGGCGGAGGTATTGCGCCAGCTTGGCGCGGCGCTGGTGGAGGTGCATGGCCAGCATGATGACAGAGGCCTGCTTGATGCCAGGGGGCATCGCGCGCTGCTGGATAGCTTTGCCGGCAATGAAATGGCGCTTGAGAGGGTTGGCGCGGCATGGCGCGGGTTTCGCCAGGCGGATAAGGCGCTGGCGGATGCGAGGGGAGAGGTCGAGGCGGTAAGGGCGGATGCGGAATATGTCGCCCATGCGCTCAAGGAGCTGGAGGCGCTGGCCCCGGCTTTGGGTGAGGACGAGGCGCTGGATAAACAGCGCCGCCTGATGCAGGCGGCAGAGCGGGTGCGGGAGGATGTGGCAAAAGCCGCGCAGGCACGCGAAGGGGCGGAAGGGCTGCTCAATGACGCGCTGCGCTGGATGCAGGATGCCAGCGAAACCCCCGAGCTGGGGCTGGATGAACCGATTGAAGCCATGGGCCGGGTGCTGATCGAGCTGGGCGAGGTGCAGGCCGGGGTCGAGATGGTTCTTGAGCGGCTGGATATTAACCCTCATGAGTTGGAGCAGGTCGAGGAACGGCTGTTTGCCATCCGGGGTTTGGCGCGCAAGCATAATGTTCTACCCGATGAATTGCCCGCGCTGTGGGATGATTTCCGGCAAAAATCAAAGGCGCTGGATGAAGGCGGGGCCATGATCGAGGTGTTGGCGGAGCAGCGCGAACAGGCATGGCAGACCTATGATGCATTGGCAGACGCGCTGCGTGTGAAACGGCAACAGGCTGCGAAACGGCTTGATAAGGCAATGCGTAGTGAGTTGACCCCGCTCAAGATGGAAAACGCGATTTTCGAGACGGTGGTGGATACGGCCGAGGCCGGGCTGAGCGGCGTGGATACGGTCTCGTTTCGGGTGTCGACCAACCCTGGCGCCCCGGCTGGCGCGATAGGGAAAATCGCTTCGGGGGGGGAGCTTTCGCGGTTTTTGCTGGCACTCAAAGTGTGCCTGACCACGCGCAGCGCTGATCTGACCCTGATATTTGACGAGATCGACCGCGGTGTTGGCGGGGCGACGGCTGATGCGGTCGGGCGGCGTCTGGCCGGGTTGGCCGAAGGGGCGCAGGTGCTGGTCGTGACCCATTCTCCGCAAGTGGCGGCGATGGGGGCGGGGCATTATGTTGTGTCCAAATCGGTGCGGGCCGGGGTGACGCGCACCGATGTGGCTGAATTAGACGAGACCGAACGGCTGGATGAAATTGCCCGGATGCTGGCCGGGGATGTGATCTCGGATGCGGCCAGAGCCGCCGCGCAGGCGCTTTTGAGCAACGCTCCGGTGGCGGCGCGTTAGCAGCTGTGCTTGTGGAGGCATTGCACCCGCGCCGCGCTGCAAATGCAGCGCCTGTGTCAGATCGGCGCGCAGGCGGTTTTTAACCAATCCAGGGTATTTGGCGTGACCCTTTTGCGTAGCTTTTCCAGCACTTCGGCATGATAGGTGTTGAGCCAATCCCGCTCGGCCCGGCTTAGCTGGGTGGGGTTGATCAGCCGGGTGTCGATCGGCACAAAAGTCAGGGTCTCGAAACTGCGCATGGCGAGCTCGCCACTGGCAATATTGGTTGCGGCTTTCACGATCAGCAGGTTTTCAATGCGGATGCCCCAATGCCCCTCGCGGTAATAGCCCGGCTCGTTGGACAGGATCATGCCGGTTTGCAGCGCCACATCGCCAAGGCGGGAAATGCGCGCCGGGCCTTCATGCACGCTGAGATAAGCCCCGACCCCGTGCCCGGTGCCGTGCTGGTAATCCAGCCCGGCTGCCCAAAGCGGGGCGCGGGCCAATGTGTCGATATGCTGGCCGGCGATTCCATCGGGAAAGTGCAGCATGGAGAGTGTGATCATGCCTTTGAGCACTAGTGTGAAGGCGCGGATCATCTCGCTATCGGGTGTGCCGATGATTACGGTGCGGGTGATGTCAGTGGTGCCATCGCGATATTGCCCGCCGCTATCGACCAAAAGCAGGGTGTTGGGCGTGATGGGGCGGTTGCTGGCCTCGTCCACCCGGTAATGCACGATCGCGCCATTGGGGCCGCTGCCGCAGATGGTGTCAAAGGATATATCCATGAGCGCGCCGGTATCGCGGCGAAAAGCTTCGAGCTTTTTCACCACGTCGATCTCGGTGAGGGGGTTTGCGCCTTGCTCGAGCCATGCGAGAAATTCACACATGGCCGCGCCGTCGCGCAGATGGGCTTGCCTTGCGCCGGAGAGTTCGGCCTCGTTCTTGCAGGCTTTGGGCAGGCTGCAGGGGTCGGGGAACCAGGCCGGGCTTTGCAGCTGCTGTGATACCCAGATCGGGGCGGTGGCACGGTCGACGCCAACCTTGCCGTGCAACGCCGCGAGAATGCCTGAAAACTCTTCCGGCGGATGTATTTTCACATCGGGGCCAAGATGCTCAGCCAACTCAGGGCTGGATTTGATGGGGTTGATGAACAAGGTCACGCGCGCATCATCATGAAGAATGGCAAAGGCGAGGGGAACGGGGGTTTTTGCAATATCCGAGCCACGGATATTAAGCAGCCATGCGATGGAATCGGGCAGGGTGAGGATGGTGGCGGCAAGGCCCGCCGCGCGCAGTTTTGCAGCCAGTTCGGCCCGCTTTTCACTACTGGGTTTGCCGGAGAATTCCAGCGGGTGAGGGCGGATTTTGCCTGCGGGGGCTGCCGGGCGACCCTCCCAAATGGCATCAACCATGTTGGGGCTTTGCCTGAGCATTATATCAGGCGCAAGCGCTTTTTCCAGCTTGGTGATTTCGTCAAAGCTGTGCAGCATCGGGTCATAGCCCACCGTGCCTTTGCCGAGGTGTTTTTTCAGCCAGTCCGCCAAATCGTCCTCAGGGGTGGCTTGCGGGGTGAAGGCTGTTATGTCGATCTGTTGTTGTATTTGCAGCCGGTAGCGGCCATCCACAAATACCCCGGCGATATCCGGCAGCACCGCCGCAAAGCCATCCGAGCCGGTGAAGCCGGTGAGCCAGGCGAGGCGCTCATCGCACGGGGCGACATTTTCGCCGCGATGGGCATCGGCACGGGGGATGAGGAAGCCTTGCAGCCCCGCCGCCTTGAGCGCTGTGCGCAGGGCCTTTAGCCTTGTTGCGCCGGTATCAACACTGCCGGGGGGGGTGAAGCTTTGAAACATTGAAACATTCCTCACGAGGGGGTCAGGTGGCGTTATTTGCGCCGGTGTCGGCTCTGGG
>WFQA01000199.1 GCA_015487255.1 Paracoccaceae bacterium
GCCTGATCCACAATCACGCTAAACGCTTCCGGCTCATGCACAGCCAGATCGGCCAGCACTTTGCGGTCCACCTCAATACCGGCCAGGGTCAGCCCGTTGATGAATTTGGAATAGTTGAGGCTCTCGTCATTGCTGCGCACCGCAGCATTAATCCGCTGAATCCACAACGCCCGAAAATTGCGCTTACGGGCTTTACGGTCCCGTGTGGCGTATTGCATAGCCTTGTCAACCGCCTGCGTGGCAGTGCGAAAATTGCGTGACCGGGCACCATAGTAGCCTTTGGCGGCTTTGATGACCTTGCGATGGCGTGCGTGCGCGGCTGCGCCTCCTTTAACTCTCGACATTTCTCAGGCTCCTATCGCGCGTATGGCATGTATTTTTTGACGATATTCTCGTCGGCTTTGCAAAGCAGCGTTGTGCCGCGTGCATTGCGCAAGAACTTGTTTGACCGTTTGATCATCATGTGCCGCTTACCGGCCTGAGAGGCCTTGATCCGGCCCGAGGCCGTGACCCGAAAGCGCTTTTTGGCGCTCGATTTTGTCTTCATCTTGGGCATTTCCGTCTCCATAAAAAGAGTTGGTATAAGGCACAGCTCGGCAGCCCTGTGAGGCCGGCCATGCCGGTGGAGCGCATCTTCTAGGCGCAAACAGCAGGCTTTGCAAGCTGATTCGTCAGTTCATGATCCGCGCATAAAGCTTGTAGATCGTATCAGGGATATCCTCGGCCAGATTACCGTCAAGGCTCAGGCTGTTTGCGTAGAATAACGCCAAACCTCCCATAACAAACAGCACCATAGCCGCACCAATGGGGCGGCGGTTGGTGACAGCTGTAAAACCGGACAAAACGCTGGCTATCAGTAACACAACTGCCCATAACAGGACGATTTCATAAGTTGACATGGCCGCCTCATTACTTGCCTCACGCAAAGCTTAACAGAGTCCTGTCAGGTAATCCACCCCTCCCTTTTCAACCCTGGAGGGAAAAAGAGCCGTGGCTGAAAGAATGCCATTTTCAATCCAGTTCACTGCCGTAAATCAGCTTTTCATTCACCGGAGCCACCCGCAAAATATTGGTGGTGCCCGGCGTGTTGAACGGCACACCGGCAGTGACCACGATCATATCGTTTTCCTTGGCAAACCCCGCCGCCTTGGCGGCTTTGGCCGCATTGATCACCGCCTCTTTAAAGCGCGACACCTCGCCGGAAACCACACAATGCAACCCCCAAACCAGCGCCAACCGCCGCGCCGTGGCGGGCACGGGCGTAATGGCGATGATCGGCACCCGGGGCCGCTCGCGCGCCGCCAGCATTGCCGTGGTGCCCGATTGGGTGAAGCTGGCAATCGCCTTGATATCGGTGGTTTCGGCCACCTCGCGCGCGGCGGCGCTGATCGCATCGGCCACCCGGGTGCGGCTGGGCGTGTGCGAGGCCTCTAGCCCGTCGCGATACATTTCGTCTTTCTCGACCTCGACCGCCACATTGCTCATCGTGGTCACCGCCTCTATCGGGTAATCCCCGGCGGCGCTTTCAGCCGAGAGCATCACCGCATCCGCGCCCTCGTAAATCGCCTGCGCCACGTCCGAGACCTCGGCCCTTGTCGGCACTGGCGAGGAGATCATGCTCTCCATCATCTGCGTGGCCACGATCACCGGCTTGCCCACACGCCGGCACGCGGTGACCAGGCGTTTCTGGATCGGCGGCACCGCCTGCACCGGCAACTCGACCCCAAGGTCGCCGCGCGCCACCATAATACCGTCACTCACCGCCAGAATTTCCTCAAACGCATCCACCGCTGCCGGTTTTTCAATTTTGGAAATGATCACCGCCCGGCCCCGCGCCAGCTCGCGCGCCTCAAGCACATCCGAGGCGCGTTGCACAAAGGAAAGCGCCAGCCAGTCCACCCCGAGCGTGCAGGCGAATTCGAGGTCGGCCCGGTCTTTTTGCGAAAGCGCCGCCAAAGGCAGCACCACATCGGGCACATTCACCCCCTTGCGGTTGGAAATCTCGCCACCAACCATCACCTCGGTATCGGCAAAATCCGCCCCGCAGGCAGTGACCTTAAGGCTGATCTTGCCATCATTGACCAGGAGTGTCGCCCCCGGCTTCAGCGCCTTGAAAATTTCGGTATGGGGCAGGTTTACCCGGCTTGCATCGCCCGGGGTCTCGTCCAGATCAAATCGGAAGGCATTGCCCGTCACCAGCAACTCGCTGTCATTCCCGAACACCCCGCAGCGCAGCTTTGGCCCCTGCAGGTCGGCCAGCAGCCCGATCGGGCGCTCCAGCTCCAGCTCCAGCTCGCGGATGATCGCGTGGCGCTTGGTGATTTCTGCATGGCTGCCATGGCTCATATTGAGCCGGAACACATCTGCCCCGGCCATAAAAAGCTCGCGGATCATGTGTTTGGTGTCGGAGGCAGGGCCGAGGGTTGCCACTATTTTGACATTCCTCTGGCGGCGGATTCCTTGGGTCATTATATCTCTTTTCGTGCCAAATTGGCGGGCCTTCGGCGCTTATATAGCCTTTCCGGTTCACATCAAACCAAAATCATCGCAATTCACGTTTGCGCGTGATGAAATGCGGCTGATTGAGATTCTGCTTGAGCAGAAAACGCTTTTGCGCATGTGGGTGGCGATGTCAGCCGGAAATTCCGGCTATTTTCAACTCCAAGGCTGGCCCATGATTTGCCAAAGGTGTAACAAGGCGCAAAGATGCAAGGAATCAGGCCCCCGGACATGAGTGAAACAAGCGCTTTTGAAGCTCTGAACACGGTCGCGCAATCGCGCATACTGCTCCTGTGCGACCATGCCAGCAACCATGTGCCGGCTGAGGTGAATGGCGGCAGCCTTGGCCTTTCCGCCAAGGATATGGCGCGCCATATCGCTTATGATATCGGCGCGCGCGGCGTGGCGCTGGCACTGGCAAAAACCCTTGAGGCCCCAATGCTGGCCAGCCGGTTTTCGCGCCTGGTGATCGACCCGAACCGGGGCGAGGATGACCCGACGATCATGATGAAAATCTATGATCACACCATTATCGAGGGCAACCGCCATGCTGACGAAGCGGAAAAGCAACGCCGGATAAAGCGCTATTACCGCCCCTATCATCAGGCGATAGATGCCGCGCTCAACGCCATTACCAGCCGAGGCGAGCTGCCGGTTCTGATCTCGATCCACTCCTACACGCCGCAGCTCAATGGCAGGCCCAAGCGGCCTTGGCATATAGGGGTTTTGTGGGGGGACGACCCGCGCATCGCCAAGCCGCTGCTTGCAAAACTCCGGCAAAACCCCGATATTGTGGTCGGGGATAACGAGCCTTATTCCGGTGAACTGCGCGGCGATACCATGTATTCTCACGCCACCAAAAACGGCTACCCGCATATATTGATCGAGCTGCGACATGATCTGATAGACACAATCGAAGGCCAGCAAAAATGGGTGGATATATTGGCCGGACCGCTGCAAGAAATCATCAAGACCCTGTGAGGTAAAAATGGACGACCTGACCCAACTCAAAGCCGAAGCCGCCGCCTTTCGCCGCCTGCGTGACCATCTGGCCGAGCGGGTGGATGTGCAGAATATCGACCTGATGAACATGGCCGGGTTTTGCCGCAACTGTCTGGCGCGCTGGTATCAGGAAGGGGCCAACGCGCAAGGCGTGGAAATGGACAAAGCCCAGGCCCGCGCGGCGTTTTACGGCATGCCCTACGAGCAGTGGCGGGCAAAACACCAGACCAAAGCCGATGCGGCCAAGCTGGCAGCTTACGAGATTTCCAAGCCAAAGCACGATTGATGCGTTTTCTTCTGCTCTTTTTCCTGCTTTTCGCCCAGCCGCTATTCGCCGCCCCCAAAGTGGTGGCCAGCATCCCGCCGCTGGCTGGCATTGTTGCCAAGCTGATGCAGGGGGTTGGCACCCCCGTCACACTTCTGCCCGCCAATGCCCCGCCGCACGGCTTTGCGCTGCGCCCCTCCCAGCTTGCCGCGCTCAATGAGGCGGATATCGTATTTGCCATCGGCCTGGATATGGAACCATGGCTGGCGCGGGTGGCGGACGGGCCTGCTCCGATCTGGCTTGGAGAGACCCTTTCCGAGCCTCTGCCCGCCCGCAATTTTGATCTTTCCGCCCGCACGGCAAGTGACCCGCATATCTGGCTTGACCCCGGCGAGACCATTGCCTGGGTGCTGGAAATCACCCAGGCGCTGATCCGGCTGGACCGGGGCAATATGGCCACTTATCGCAGCAATGAGCTGGCCCTGCTCAGGGAGATCGTAATAGCCAAGGAGCGGTTGCAGGAAATCGGGGCGCGCTTGGCGCAGGATGACATCCGGCTGGTCGCCGCCCATGATGCTTATCAATATCTGGAGCAGCGGCTGGGCGTGCCTATCAGCGGTATGCTCAATGATATCGGCGGCATCAAGGCCGGGGCGCGCAGCCTTGCGCGGCTATCGCGGCTGGAGGGTGAGATTTGCCTGATCATCGACCCGAACGAGCCGACCCCCGCCGGTATTTTGCCCGGCGCAACCCGGATAGAGATCGACCCGATTGGCGCGGCTCTCGGTGAAGGGGTGGATTTCACCCGCCGGTTTTATGGGGGCATCATCACCGCACTGGAAACCTGCCTCACACAGCCCTAAACTGATGCAACCCTGCACCAAAGGAGTCGGAAATGGATAAAATCTATGAAAGCGCGGCGGAGGCGCTCAAGGGCATTCCCTTTGACGGCATGAAGCTGGCCGTGGGCGGCTTTGGCCTTTGCGGCATTCCCGAAACCCTGATCGAGGCATTGCGTGACAGTGGCGCAAAAGACCTGACCGTGGCCAGCAACAATGCCGGCACCGATGGCTATGGGCTGGGGCAGTTGCTCACAACCCGGCAGATCAAAAAGATGATCTCTTCTTATGTCGGTGAAAACGCTGAATTCATGCGGCAGTATCTGAGCGGCGAGCTGGAGCTGGAGTTCACCCCGCAGGGCACTTTGGCCGAGCGGATGCGGGCCGGCGGTGCGGGCATTCCCGGCTTTTACACCAAAACCGGGGTGGGCACGGTGATCGCCGAGGGCAAGGAGCACAAGGATTTTGATGGCCAGACCTATATTCTGGAGAAGGGGATTTTCGCCGATCTCTCATTGGTGAAAGCATGGAAGGGGGATGCGCAGGGGAACTTGGTTTATCGCAAAACCGCGCGCAATTTCAACCCGAATGCCGCCACCTGTGGCAAGATCTGCATTGCCGAGGTCGAGCAGATCGTGCCGGTTGGCAGCCTGGACCCGGACCTGATCCATACGCCCGGCATTTTTGTGAACCGTCTGGTGCTGAGCACCGCCGAGAAGAAAATCGAAAACCGCACCACGCGGGCGGCTTGAGGGGAAAAACATGGCTTGGGACAGAAACCAGATGGCGGCACGCGCCGCGCTCGAGTTGCAGGACGGCATGTATGTCAACCTCGGTATCGGCATTCCGACCCTGGTGAGCAACTATATTCCGGAAGGGATCGACGTGACCCTGCAATCGGAAAACGGCATGCTGGGCATGGGGCCGTTTCCGACCGAGGATGAGGTGGATGCGGATCTGATCAATGCCGGCAAGCAGACGATCACCGAGCTGGAGCGGACCTCGTATTTCTCCTCGGCGGACAGTTTTTCGATGATCCGGGGCGGGCATATCGATATGGCTATTCTGGGCGCGATGGAGGTTTCCGAGGCAGGCGATCTGGCCAACTGGATGATCCCGGGCAAGCTGGTAAAGGGCATGGGCGGGGCGATGGACCTGGTGGCCGGAGTGCGCCGGGTCGTGGTGGTGATGGATCAGGTCAACAAGCACGGGGATTCAAAGCTGCTGAAAACCTGCACCCTGCCCCTGACCGGCAAGGCGGTGGTGCACCGGATCATCACCGAACTGGCGGTTTATGATGTGGTGGAAGGTGGGCTGGAGGTGGTTGAACTGGCTGACGGGGTGAGCCGGGAAGATGTAAACGCCGCGACCGGGGCAAGCTTGGTCAACTGACCCAGCGGAATCGCGCCAGGGCGCGATGAGCGATAACCGGGCCAAAGGCCCGGCGCTGGCGCCCGGGGCAACGACAGTTTGTCATTTCAAATTCCGCTGCCTGTGTTATGGCAGGGCATGGAGTTTTTCAAAGCCCATCGCGACCTGTTTTTTGGCCTTGCCATGCTGCTTTTGTTTCTGATCGGCATCGGCGGGATCATCGCCTATACCGGCTGGGCGGAAACCCGCGCCTATCTGGGCAAGATCGGCTGGGCGCAATTTGCGCTGTTGCTGCTGCTGTCGCTGGGGAATTATGCCCTGCGTGCTTTGCGCTGGCATGTGTTTGCCGGGGCTTTGGGGCTAAGCACCGGATTGCGCCAAAACACCCTGCACTATCTTGGCGGCTTTGCCCTGACCATCACCCCCGGCCGGGTGGGGGAGCTGGTGCGCCTGCGCTGGATCAAGCGGGCAACCGGGGTTGGCATGATGCAGTCCTCGCCGATGATGCTGGGGGACCGGGCCTCTGATCTGGCCGGGGTGGCGCTTTTGCTGCTGGTGGCGGCGGCTTTCAGCCTTGGCGGGCAGAGCGGGGTTTACTGGGTGGTGGGACTGGCGATGGTGCTGGCCTATCTGGCCACCAGTCCGCGCTTCATGGCCGGGGCGGTTACATTGGGCTGGCGCAGCCTTGGGCGCGGGGCGCGTTTTTTTGCCGGTTTGCGCCGCGCGGCCCGGCGGCTGGGGCTGTTTGGCCGCCCCCGCGTGGCGCTGCCGGTGTTGCTGCTCAGCGTGGCTGGCTGGCTGTTTGAGGGCTATGCGTTTTATCTGCTGCTCGGCTGGCTCGGGGCCGATATCGGCTTTTGGGCGGCGGTGGCGATATTTTTGTTTTCGATGCTGGGCGGCGGGGCCACCGGGCTGCCCGGCGGGCTGGGCGGGGCCGAGGCGGCAATGGTGGTGCTGCTCAGCCTGCAAAACATGCCGCTGGAAATCGCCCTGCCCGCGACGGCGATCATCCGCATCACCACACTTTGGTTTGCTATTCTGATCGGAGTTATTATATTCCCGTTGGCAGAACGGAAAGGTTGAGAACATGCGCTGGAAAAAGGATGACCTAACCGGCTGGGGGGGTGTGCTGCACCGCGAGGCCGAGCTGGCCCGCCCCGAGCGGCTGGCCGCACTGGCGGCTGTGCTCAAAGCCAATCCCTGCCCGGCGATCGGCGCGCGCCTCTCTTATGGTGATGCGCCACTCGCCGCCAAAGCGGTCGATATGACCCGGCTGGACCGTTTTATCTCATTCGATGAAAAAACCGGGCTGCTCGATGCCGAGGCCGGGGTGACGATCGGGGATATTCTGGCCACTTTCGGCCCCAAAGGCTGGATGCCCGCCGTTATGCCCGGCACCGGCCATGCCACCCTTGGCGGGGCGATTGCCAATGATGTGCATGGCAAAAACCACCACCTGGCCGGCAGCTTTGGCCAGCATGTGGAAAGCATCGCCCTGATGGCGCCCGATGGCACCGGCCAGCGCATTTCGCTCAAATCAAAACCCAAGCTTTTTCGGGCCACCATTGGCGGGCTGGGCCAGACCGGAGTGATCGTTTCGGCCCGCATCCATTTGGCCAAATGCCCCGCCGGGCATATGGCAGTGCAGGAGCGGCGCATGGAGGATCTTGATGCTTTTTTGGAGGCTTTCAATCAGTCCCGCGCCGATTATCAGGTGGGCTGGCTGGACATGACCGCCGGTGGCATCAACCTTGGCCGGGGCATTCTGGAAGAGGCGCATTTTGCTGATGGTCCGTTTGAAGCGGCCCGAAAGCCGCGCTCGGTGCCTTTCAACCTGCCGGGCTTTGCCATGGCGCGGCCCTTGGTAAAAGTCTTCAACTGGTTTTATATGCGCCGGGTGCCGGAAGCGGGCCGCGATGTGCAGCGCCCTTTGCAAAAGTTCTTCTTTCCGCTGGATAATATCAGCCACTGGAACCGGCTTTACGGCAAGCGCGGCTTTCACCAGTTCCAGTGCGTGCTGCCAGATGAGCATG
This sequence comes from Paracoccaceae bacterium, assembly GCA_015487255.1. Classification (GTDB taxonomy): domain Bacteria; phylum Pseudomonadota; class Alphaproteobacteria; order Rhodobacterales; family Rhodobacteraceae; genus UBA3077. The sequence goes on from WFQA01000199.1 coordinate 8,010, forward strand.
CGCCCGCCACGCTCAATCTGATGCTGGAGGCGGTGGTGGCCTCCGGGCTGGCCTCGCCGCTTTCGGTGCTCAAGCGCATGGGGCATGGGCGGGCCGGCATGCTTTCCTTCCCGATGGAGGGGTTTACGCTGGCGATTGATATCGTCAACAAGCCCAGCGCCAAGGCGCTTTTGGCACGGCTGAACGAATTGGCAAAAAATGCGGGTGGGCGAGTTTATCTGGCCAAGGATTCGAGCCTTGAGCCGGCCTATTTGCCGGATATGTATAATGAGTTGGAAGATTTTCGCAGTGAAGCCAACAAGGCGGACCCGGAGCGGGTGTTTGAGACCGATCTGGCCAAACGGCTGAATATCAGGGGGCAGGCATGAGCGAAACATGGATCATTTTGGGGGGCACCTCAGCCATCGCCCGCGCCTTTGCCCGCAAATGCGCGGCCAGCGGGGCCAGCCTGCTGCTGGCCGGGCGTGACCTGCCCGAACTGAAGCGCATCGCAGCAGATTGCAGCCTGCGCGGGGCGGCCAGCGCCAGGGCGGTAGCGTTTGACGCCCGCAAGCCAGCCAAGTTTGACGCACTGATCGCCGAAGCGGTAGAAAGCAGCGGCAGCCTGAATGCGGCGGTGTTTGTTGGCTCGATGCCCGAACAGAGCGAAATTGACCAAGACCCAAGCCTGATTGACGGCGTGGTGCAGGATAGCTTCACCGGCCCGATCCGGTTTTTGCACCTGCTTGCCCCGCATATGGAAGAGCGCGAGAGCGGCACGATTATCGGGGTCGGCTCGGTTGCCGGCGACCGTGGGCGGGTGGGGAACTATGTATATGGCGCGGCCAAGGCCGGGTTTCATGCCTATCTTTCCGGCCTGCGCAACCGGCTGGGGCGTAAAGGCGTGCATGTAGTCACCGCAAAGCCGGGCTTTGTCGATACCGGCATGACATGGGGGATCGAGGGCATGTTTCTGGTGGCCAGCCCCGAGGATGTGGCGGACAGCCTGCTCAAAGCGGTAAAGAAGAAACGCAATGTGATTTATACGCCGTGGTTCTGGCGCTATATCATGCTGATCATCCGCTCGGTGCCGGAGTTTATCTTCAAGAAACTGTCGATATAGCGGCGGGCGGGGTGCCACGGCCTTTTCGGCTTGGGCCGGGATCGCGATAGGAATGCCCGGCTTATCATGCCCCGCTCTGTAGACATGTCATATATAACATGTCTACAGAGCGGGGCGTTGATTTTGACTAAAGTTCAGCAAATGAGTTCGGCTAAAGAGTTCGACAATAAAAAGAAGGCTTTCACCGGTGGTACATTGACGAAGCCAGCCCGCAGGGCTTGTTATTCCACATATATTGCGCCTACCCGGCAGCACTGACCAAAAGATAAGCGCCAATGGCCATCAACGCCAGCCCGATCGGGTCGCGCAGGGCAAAGACGATCGGGTCATAATCCATCCGCCCCTGCCAGCCGCGATAGATCATCCGGCCCAGCCACAGCGCCACCGTAATCGCCGCGAGGCGGATCTCCCACAGGTTTTGGTAAAGCGTGGCGGCGATTTCGCTATAGGTATAAAGCGTATAGGTCACAATCGCCCCAACCGAGGCGGTAATGGCGATATTGCGCAAATCCGCCCGGTCCCGGCGGGCATAGCCCCGCCCGGGCAATATCGCCTCATCCTTAGCCTTACCCAGCTCGATCAGCCGTTTCACCGCGCCAAGCGCCAGAAAGACCGGAAACACAAACGCCCCGAGCCAGCCAGACATCGCCACCCCCGCCGCCACCGAGCCCGCCACCACCCGCAAGGTGTAAAGCGCGGCCAAAATGGAAATATCAACCCAGCGCAGCCGCTTCAGCCCCAGGGAGTAGGAAAGCGACAGCGCCATATATAGCGCTATGATCGCCGCCAGTTGCCAAGAGTGCAGCGCCGAAGCCCCCAGCGCAAAAAGCCCAAGGCCGGCGCTGGTAAACATGCCGGATTTAATGCTGGCCGTGCCCGCCGCAAAGGGGCGGTTTTTCTTGGTGGCATGCTGGCGGTCGGCTGCCAGATCCATCAGATCATTGACAATATAAATGCTGGAAGCCGCTGCCGAAAAAACCACAATCCCCCAAAAGACCAGCATAAACCCGGCGAAATCCGTGCGATGCGCGGCGAGCAGCGGCAGCAGGAGCAAAATGTTTTTCACCCATTGATGCGGTCGCATCGCTCGCAAAACAGCCATCGGCCCGGTCGCTTTGCCCAGCGGTGTCAGCTTTAGCCCCGCAGCGGCGATCCGCTTTTCCAGCCCTGCACTCGGGGCAACAACATACCCCCCCGCTCCCATCTGCCAAACCGCGATATCCGCGCGCGAATCTCCGACATACTCAAACCCCTGCGCGCCAAACCGCGCCTTGAGCGCTTCTGCCTTGGCAATAGCGGTCAGGTTGACCCGACCGTCCGAGGCCATTGCCGGCAGTGCAAGCCCCAAGCGTTCTGAAAGCGGTTGCACCAGGCGCGCATCGGACCCAGAGGCAATGATAACCTCGCGCCCAGCCTCCTGTGCCGCGCGCAGCAGCGCCACAACCTCTTCGCGCAGCGGCAGCAAGGTGGTATCAAGCCCCGCCAACTCGGCCAGCCGTTTTTTCAGCGCGGCTTTTTGCAGGGCAAATCTGGCCACGGCCAGCAGGCAAAGCCAGGGATGGCGGCCCAGCGCGGCCCAGAAGCTTTCAAACAGCATGTCGGTTTTGAGCAGGCTGCCATCGGCATCAACCACCAGCGCTTTGGGGGAAGTATCTCGGGATATGTTTTCGCCCACGTTGCACTCGCTGGATTGATTCGCCTTGCCCCGCTTATACTTATGGCAGGGGCCACAACTCAACGTAAAACCCGGCAGATTCGGGCATATTGTAAGAAAAACATATGGCCCGCCCTTACAGCAAAGCAATTAACCGCTTGTTTTTAAACTGTTTACACAAATGTATACAATTTAAACAACCGGTCATTGTTTTGCCACATTCTTTTCACATATTGGCAACAACCAAGCGATATTACGTCGCTCAAAGGACGGCTATACGGACTTGGACGCTTCATCACACAGTTTAGTGGTGCAGCGGTGGGAATGCCCTTTCAGGGCGTGAGTGGTGGGCTGTGTTTTGGCCATTTGAACTTAATAATTGTATCCTAGGAGGGAAACAAAATGAAAAAACTTCTTAACGCATTCGTAAAAGACGAAGACGGCGCTGTAACTGTAGACTGGGTTGTTCTGACCGCTGCCATCGTTGGCATCGCTCTGGCAATCATCGCCACCATCCGTGGCGGCCTGACTAACGCTGCCGACGATATCGCTGCTTCGCTTTCCAACGCGTTGACCTAATACCAGCCCTTTTGGGTTTACAAAATACTGTAAGGCGATCTCGCCTTACAGGAACCAGCTGAAACGGAGTATGTCATGATTACAAAAAATTCAACTTCACTCGTCTCAGCTTTTTTCCGCGATGAGGATGCTGCCATCACAGTTGACTGGGTGGTTCTCACTGCAGCAGTCATGGGCATGGGCGTCACCGCAGTTCTGGTGATCACAGACCAGATCGGGGATAACGCGATTGCGCTGGATGCCTCTGTTTCGGCTGCGGTTGCAGCTGCCTTGAGCTAGCATCCCAGCTTTCTGCCCTCTGCAATAGCGAATATTCGCAGGCAGGCCATACCCCATTGATTTCACCACCAGATAATGCGATGAGCAAGACTCAAACGTTACCTTTTGGTGTGAGGGAATAAAATGCGACTGGTATTCTTGCTGGTGTTGATTGTTGGTATCGCTATTGCCGGCTATGCCGTTTATCTGATTCAGGACCGTTTCTCGGGCTATCAGGTGCGGGTGGAGCAATTGCAAAACGAATTGCGCCAAACGCGGGAAAAAGTGGTGGAAACCACACCGATCGTGGTGGCGGCGACCGCGCTTTCCTATGCGCATAAACTGGTCGCAGAGGATTTGGCCATCGTTGAATGGCCGACAGAAGGCCTGCCTGAAAATGTGTTCACCAGTATTGAGGATCTGGTCGATGAAAATGAAGGTCCGCGCTATATCAAGCGCGCCATTGAGCCGAGCGAACCTATACTTGCCAGCAAAATCACCAATTTTGGCGAGGATATCGGCGTCAACACCCTGCTGGAGCCGGGCACCCGTGCCTTTGCCATCCGGGTTGATGTAGCTTCCGGTGTTTCGGGCTTCATCCAGCCCGGCGACGAGGTGGATATCTACTGGACCGGGCGCAACCTGGACCAAATCATCACCCGGTTGATCCTGGAAAAGGTCAAAATCATCGCGATTGACCAGCAGGCCGATCAGGATTCCCTGCGCCCGACCGTGGCCAGAACCGTCACTTTGCAAGTTTCTCCGGACATTGTTGCAAATTTGGTACAGTTCCAGTCCTCCGGCAGCCTGACCCTCTCGCTGCGCGGGGTGGAAGATGCCACCACAGCCGGTCCGATCGAGGTGAATACCTCTGCCTTAATCGGCAATGAAATCAAAGAGATAGAGGAAGAGCGCGTTTGCACACGCACGGTTCGCCGCGGGGTTGCAACCGAAGAAATAATTATACCCTGCCCACCGGAATAATGTGGCTTAATATTTGTTAATTTATGCGCTTTAGCGCCGCATATATTATTTTTTTGACTCGAAGAGTCCCCTCTAACACATTGATTCTTGCAATTGAATCCAATTTGACGCATGCTGTGCGCAAGAATGGGCAAAAGATCCGTTCGCTAATTTTCATTCAGTGATTTTGAGAGGCAGGATCACAATGCAGCTAAACACCCTGATTCGGGCGGGTCTTTTGGGATTCGCCTTCGCCGCGCCGATGGCCGGCACTGTTCTTGCGCAAACTGCGGTGCTTTCAGTCGCCCGCGGGGCCGCATCCAGTAAAATATCCGTTGCGATCAATCGTGCCATCGTCGTTGAAAGCGACCGGCCCTTTGCTGAGCTTTCGGTGGCCAACCCGGCCATTGCCGATATTGCTTCGCTTTCTGATCGTTCCATTTATGTGCTTGGCAAAACCGCCGGGGCAACCACCCTGACCATCTTTGACCAGGACGGGCAGCTGATTGCCAATGTGGATGTGCGGGTTTCACCCGATATCGCGGAATTCAAGGAGCGGCTCAGCCAGATCCTTCCCGGTGAAAACATCAATGTGCGCACCGCCAATGACGGTATCGTGCTTTCGGGCCGGGTTTCCGGCTCGCGCAAGGTGGCGCTGGCTTTGGAACTGGCCGAGCTTTACGCGCCGGAGAAAGTGACCAATCTGATGATGGTTGGCGGCTCGCAGCAGGTTATGCTGCAGGTGCGATTCGCTGAAATGCAACGCTCGGTGGCAAAGACCCTCGGTTCATCGGTTGGTATTGACGGCTCAGTGCCAACCAATGGTGTGGCAATCGGCTCAGGCGGCTACGGTGTAACCCTGAACGGCCTCAATTCACAGGCTACCTCCGCAGGTGCTATCGGCATTGGCTTTGGCATCGGTGGCCTTGCGGTCAATGTGTTGGTCGAAGCACTGGAGAGCAAAGGCATGGCCCGAACATTGGCCGAGCCGAATATCGTGGCGATTTCCGGCCAGCCGGCCCGGTTTTTGGCCGGTGGTGAATATCCGGTGCCGGTTTCCACCGGTGAGGGCAGTGGTATATTGATTGAGTATCGCCCGTTTGGGGTTGAGCTGAATTTCATCCCCACGGTCATAGATGGCGACCTCATCAATCTGGAGCTGGAAACAACGGTCAGCGCCATTGATCAGGACACCTCCTTCACCGGCGCGGACGGGATTCAGGTAGCGGCATTCAAAGTGCGCCGCGCTTCCACCACGGTTGAAATGCGCGATGGCCAGAGCTTTGCCATTGCCGGGTTGTTGCAGGATGATTTTGCCGATCTCTCCGGCCAGGTGCCATGGATTGGCGATGTGCCCATCCTTGGTGCGCTGTTTCGCAGTGCTGAATACCGGCGGCGGCAAACCGAATTGGTTATTATCGTAACCCCGCATCTGGTCACCCCGACCGCAACCGATGCTCTGGCTTTGCCAACAGACCGGATGCGCATCCCGACCGAGGCTGAGCTGTTTCTTGGCGGCCGCACCGAGGGCAGCGTTTCTGCCGCCTCGGTTTCGCAACTGGGCTTTGATGGCTCTGCCGGATATGTGATGGAGTAGGATCATGAAAGTTCTTAATAAAATCATAGGCCTTACCGCATTGGTAGCGCTTGGTGGCTGCCTGGAAACCGCGGGCACCCTGCCCAACCAGGCCAGTTTTGCCAGCGCTTCAGAGCAAAATTTCCTGGTGCAAACCGGGCAAGGCGGCTCTATCGCTTATCTGCAAAACCTGTCGCAGCGCTTCCGCGACGAGGTGCCAACGATGATCAACTTTGATTTCAATTCGGCCAAGCTCGATGGTGAAGCCCAGCGGATCCTGCGTTTGCAGGCCCAGTGGATCATCGCCACACCCACGGTTAAATTCCGGGTTTATGGCCATACGGACAAGGTCGGTTCAGATGCCTATAACCGCCGGCTTGGCTTGCGCCGCGCCCGGGCAGCGGTGAATTACCTGGTATCCCAGGGGGTGCCGCGCAACCGGCTCGAGGCCTATACTTCGCTTGGGGAAACCCAGCCGATTATCAACACAGAGGAGCGCGAGCGCCTGAACCGGCGCACAGTGACCGATGTGGTTGGCTTTGCCCCCAATGTGATCCCGTCGGATTTTGATGGCAAGCGCGCCATGATCGTTTATGGGCAATATATTGTTGGTGGCAGCTTGTTTGTGCCGCAATTCCCGCCGATCGCAACGGTTGACAGTGTAGCACCGTAACCCGTTTCCTCCCTGACTCCACGCCCGCCCGAGCCTCTCGGGCGGGTTTTTTTGTTGCGCAACGCAATCTTGCAATCCATTTTCCAATAATTTATAGTGGCTTGCACGCCATACCAGCCTTTGCTACTTTATGCGCAATATTTTACGATTTCCACAAACTACGGTTTCGTGTTTGATTTCCTCTGTGACCGTATCATTCCTTAATAATCATTGCTCACTTTTACTTTTATTTCTCTTCCAGACGGATTAAGCTAAGTTTTTGCTATAGTTGTATCTAACCCAGTCGTATCAACAATCGAGGTGCTCAGTTGGCGTTATTAAAATTAATGGACCGGAAGATGGATGCCTTTGCGGTAGCCTCCAACCCCGGAAGTTTTGAGCTGTTGACCAATGACCTGCATGGTCTGTTTGGCCAAAGCTGGGGCAATATGACCGTGAGCGCCGCCGGCGAGATGCTGGGCCGCGGCTCGATGAATGGCGAGGAAACACTGATTGTCTGTGTCGAGGCCGAGGATGAGCAAAACCTCGAACCGATTGACAGTTTCGTGCGCGCGGCCAAGAAGGCCGGGTTTACCGTTATTCTGGTCGCCAAGGATGTCTCTCCCACTGCTCTGCACCATCTGTTGCAGCTCGGCGCGGATGATTTTGCCCCCTACCCGCTGCCCGATAACGCGCTCTCCAATATTTTTGAGCGCCTGCGCGAGAAAAAGCGTAATACCCCGGCTGCGCTCAGCCCGAAAAAATCCCGCGGCGGGGTGATTATTCCGGTTTACGGAGCGGCTGGCGGGGTCGGGGCCTCGACTTTTGCGGTCAATCTGGCCTGGGAGATGGCCACCCATACCCGCAAAGATGATATGCGTGTGGCGCTGATCGATCTCGATTTCCAGTTCGGCTCGGTTTCCACCCTGCTTGACATGGCGCGGCGCGAAACGGTTTTTGAGTTGCTGACCGAGCCGGAAACCCTTGCCGGGGATACCCTGGCGCAGGCGATGACCTCTTATAAATCGGTGTTGGCGGTGCTTACCTCCCCCCCCGAGGTGCTGCCGCTTGATATCGTCAATGGCGAATATGTTGAAAAACTGCTCAAGCTGCTGCAGGCGCGCTATGATTTCATCATCGTTGACATGCCCAAGGCGCTGACGGACTGGTCGGCCTCGGTGCTGACCATGGCCGAAACCTACTTCACCCTGCTCGAGCTGGATATGCGCTCGGCACAAAACCTGATGCGCTATCTGCGGGTATTGCGCGGCGAGGATCTGCCGGGCGAGAAAATCCAGTATATTCTCAACCGCGCCCCCGGCTTTGCCGATCTGAACGGCAAAACCCGGGTTGGCCGCTTTTCCGAAAGCCTGGGTATCGAGATCAACATCCTGCTGCCCGATGGCGGCAAGGCGGTTTCGCAAGCCGGCGATCAGGGTGAGCCGCTGGCTGATTCGGCCGCCAAAAACCAGCTCCGCAAGGAGATCAGAAAAATCGCCACCACCCTGATAGACCTGACCATCGAATCCCGCGCAGCGGTCGTAGAATAACCGGAGTAAATGCATGTTTGGACGTTTCAAGCAAAACCAGCAACCTGCCCCCGAGGCCCAGCCGATTGTCGGCGAGCTGACGCTTGAACCAGAGGTTATCCCCAAGGCCCGGCCCAGCGGGGACGAGGACCTGACCCCGGAGCAGCTTGAAGCCCGGCAGCGCGAGCAAAAACGGCTCGACAAGCTGATGACGATCCGCATGGAGATTCACAAGCGCCTGCTGGAGAACCTGAACCTCTCCGCCATCGATAACGCCGCCGAGGCGGATCTGCGCCGCGAAGTCGCTGCGATTGCCCGCGAGGGGATCCATGAAATGGGTGTGGTGCTCAACGGGCAGGACCAAAAAGAGCTGTTGCAAGACCTGATGGACGAGGTGACAGGCCTTGGCCCGATCCAGCCCCTGCTGCGGGATGAAACGGTCAACGATATTCTGATCAACGGCCCGTATCAGGTTTTTGTTGAGCGCCAAGGCAAGCTGGAGCTGACCCCGATCCGCTTCAAGGATGATCGCCACCTGTTGCGGGTGATTGACAAAATCGTCTCCGCCGTTGGCCGCCGGGTGGATGAAAGCCACCCCTATGTGGATGCCCGGCTGGAGGACGGCTCGCGCTTTAACGCCATGGTGCCGCCCTGTGCGGTGGATGGCGCGCTGGTCTCCATTCGTAAATTCTCCAAGGAAAAGCTCTCGATCGACGAGTTGATCGCCTTTGGCGCGTTCAACGAGCCGATGGCGACCTATTTGCAGGCGGCGGTGGCCACGCGGCTGAATATCATCGTCTCGGGCGGGACGGGCTCGGGTAAAACCACCACGCTCAACGCGCTTTCGGGCTTTATCGGGGCCGCCGAGCGGATCGTGACCATCGAGGACACCGCCGAGCTTCAACTCCAGCAGATCCATGTGGGGCGGATGGAAAGCCGCCCGGCCAATGTGGAGGGCAAGGGCGAGGTCAGCCAGCGCGACCTGTTGCGCAACGCGCTGAGAATGCGGCCGGACCGGATCATCGTTGGTGAGACCCGTGGTGACGAGGTGATCGACATGTTGCAGGCAATGAATACCGGCCATGACGGCTCGATGACCACCATCCACGCCAACTCGGCGCGTGACAGCCTGTCGCGGCTGGAAAACATGATCGCCATGTCGGGTGTGGATATGCCGATCAAGGCCATGCGCGGGCAGATTTCCTCGGCGGTCAATCTTATTGTGCAGGTTTCGCGGCTGACCGATGGCTCGCGGCGCATGGTTTCCATTACCGAAATTACCGGCATGGAGGGTGAAATCATCTCCATGCAGGAAATATTTAAGTTTCAGCGTGATAGTGTGGATGAGGATGGCAGGATCCACGGGCATTTCACCGCCACGGGTCTGCGCTCCGCCTTTATGGAGCGCTTCAAGCAGTGGGGCTATAACATCCCTGCTTCGCTGTTTTCCGACACCCCGGTGTATACCGACGCCACGGAGATCAAACTATGAGTATCGAACCGCTAATCTATGCTGTGATCTTTGCGGCGGTGCTGTTTCTGATCGAGGGGATCTACCTCGCGGTATTCGGCAAATCGGTGCGTCTGGAAGGTAAGGTCAATCGCCGGCTGCAATTGCTCGAAAAAGGCGAAAGCCGCGAATCGGTGATGGAAACCCTGCGCAAGGAGCGGGAGCAGCACACCCGAACCCTGCGCCTGCCGGTTCTCGGCATGCTGTCCAAAAAAGCCGCCATTGCCAATATTGCCTTTACCCCCAATGCCATTCTTTCCATTGTGCTGCTGCTGATCGTGATCTCTTTTATTGCGCTCACTTTCGCCACCTCCGCCAGCCTGACCATGCGGATCATCGTTGCGATCGTCATGGGCTATGGCGCGGTTTACGTCTGGCTCGGCTCCAAGGCCAAAAAACGCATGGACCTGTTTGAGGAGCAACTTCCCGATGCTGTGGAGCTGATGGTGCGCTCCTTACGGGTGGGGCACCCTTTTGCCAGTTCGGTCAATATCGTGGCGCAAGAAATGCCGGACCCATTGGGCACCGAATTTGGTATTCTGGTGGATGAGGCCAATTTTGGCGCTGAAATCTCGGATTCATTACGCAAGATGACCGAGCGGGTGGATGTGCAGGATCTGCGCTTTTTAGCGGTGGCGGTATCCATTCAAAGCCAATCAGGCGGCAACCTGGCTGAAATTCTTGACGGGCTTTCCAAGGTAATCCGCTCGCGTTTCAAGCTGTTTCGCCGGGTCAATGCCATTACCGCCGAGGCGAAATGGTCGGGCTGGTTTTTGTCTTTTTTCCCGCTGGGGGCGCTGGTGGCGATCAATATCCTGCAACCCGATTATTATGACGGTGTGATGGGCACGCCGGTATTCATGCCGCTTGCGATCACGGTTTTTGCGTTTCTGACCGTGAATATCATCGTGATGCGCGCCATGGTCAACATCAAGGTCTAGGCCCCGCCTGAAAGGAAAACCCGTGCTTCAGACAACACTAGAATTTATCACCGCAGTGCTTGGCCCGCTTGGCCCGGTTATTGTGGCCGGTGGTGTCGGGGTATTTCTCATCCTGCTCTCGCTGCCGCTTATCCTGAGCAAGGGCGAAGACCCGTTTGCCAAGCTTGGCCGGGGCAATGCCGCGCCAGGCACCTTTAAAAAGAAGGATGACGGCAAAAACCGGCTCAACCTGCGTTATGACAGCGGCAAGCTGAACCTGCAAAAATTCGAGGCCTACCTGACCCCGCAAAATGAAGATGAGCTGACCGCTGCCAGGCTCAAGCTGCTGCAGGCGGGCTATCGCTCGCGCGGGGCGGTGGGCAATTACAATTTTTTGCGTATGGTCATGGGCATTTCCTTCCTTGGGCTGGGGCTGGTTTATGCGCTGGTGCAGGGCGGCGAGCTGGATGCCACCAAGATCGCGCTTTATATCATTCTGCCCGGTGTTATTGGCTATTACGGCCCGGCCTATTGGGTTGAGCGCCGCCGCCAAACCCGGCAGGGCGAGCTGGAAGACGGCTTCCCCGACGCGCTTGACCTGATGCTGGTCTGTGTTGAAGCCGGACAATCGCTTGACCAGTCCATCGTGCGGGTCGCCACCGAGATCAAACACGCCAATGCGGCGCTTTCCGAGGAATTCCAGGTTGTGGCCAACGAGCTGCGCGCCGGCAAGGAGCGGGTGACGGTGCTGCGCGATATGGGTGAGCGCTGCGGTATTTCCGATATCAGTTCCTTTGTGACCGTGCTTATTCAATCCGCCAGCTTTGGCACCTCGATCAGTGACGCCCTGCGGATCTATGCTTTTGAGATGCGTGATAAACGCATCATGCGGGCCGAGGAAAAAGCCAATAAACTGCCAACAAAAATGACCCTGGCCACCATGATGTTTACCGTGCCGCCACTGCTTATCATTCTGGTTGGGCCATCGGTTTATGACATTTATGTCAACCTGTTGGGCGGAGGGCAGTAAGTGCGTGCAGGCCTTGGCCTTTTTGGGCTGCTCTTTGCCCTTTCGGCCTGCGAAGCCAGCACAGGCCCCCTGGCCAATACCCGCGAGGGGCCACCCCCGCCACCGGGCACCGCGCGCATTACCGAAGCGGTGGACGGGTTGATCGTGGGCCACCGGCTGATGGCTGCGGGCGAATTTGATCTCGCCCTCACCGCCTATACCCGCAGCATTTCACAATACGGGCTGAATGTGGATGTGCTCAGCGCCATCGGCTCCGCCAATATGCGCCTTGGCCGCCTGCAACAGGCCGAGCAATGGCTGCAACGCGCGGTTGACAAAGACCCTGATTTTGTAGCGGCATGGAATAATCTTGGCGTGGTGCAGATCAACTCCGGGCAGTTCATCAAGGCCCAGGCCAGTTTCAAGCGCGCCTTTGCGCTTGATAACGGCAATTCCGAGGAGATCCGTGCCAACCTGATTCTGGCCAACCAGCTGGTCAAGGCCACTTCGGCGGAAATCCCCGAGGATTACAATTTCTTGCTGGTCCGGCGGGGCAATGGGCGCTACTTGTTACTTGGGCAGTAAACCAGATCGGGGATAAGATGCTAAGCACAAAATTCACCCTCAATTCCACCCTTCTTCTTGGCGCCATGTTTCTTGGCGCCTGTCAGGGAGCCATAACCGACGCCGACCGCGCACTGCCCGGCGATGAGCTCAACATCATGGATGATGCGGATACCGCCGACATCATGCTCAATCTGGCGGACCCGGATCAGGCGGTTGCCTATTTTCGCAATGCGGTGGCCAAAGAACCCGAGCGCATGGATTTCAGGCGGGGGCTGGCGCTTTCATTGGCCAAAGCCGGCCAGCACGCCGAGGCGGTGCTGGTTTACGAGGTGATCGAAGAGGCCGGCGAACTGACCAATGAGGATCGTATCGCCATGGCCGATGCCTATATCCGCAATGGCGGCTGGGCAGAGGGCGAGGCGGCGCTGGACGCCATCCCGCCGACCTATGAAACCTATGACCGTTACCGCCTCGAGGCGATCATCGCCGACCGCAACAAGGAGTGGAGCAAGGCTGACAGCTTTTATGATATCGCCCGCGGGCTGACCACCGCCCCGGCCAACACGCTGAACAACTGGGGGTTTTCCAAGCGGATCCGAGGCGATCTGGATGAAGCGGAAAAACTGTTCAGACAGGCGCTTCGGGCCGACCCGTCGCTGTTTCGCGCCAAGGTCAACCTGGTAGTGGTGCGTGCCATGCGCAGCGAATACCAGCTACCGGTTATCCCGATGACCGATGAGGAGCGTGCCCTGCTTTATTATGAAGCCGCGCGGGTAGCGATTGACCGTAACGAGCGCGATGTGGCCCGCGGGCTGCTCGAACAGGCAATCGACACCCACCCGCGCTATTTCAACGCCGCCGTGGATGCCCTGCGCGCGCTTTCAGCCAGTGTAAACCTATAGAGGCGGCAATGCAGTATTGGTATGCCATCTTTCTGGTCGTCACCTTTCCGTTTTGCATTTACGCAACCTGGAGTGACCTGAAATTCTTGAAAATCCCCAATATCCTGCCGCTTTCCATGGTGGCGGTTTTCATTCTGCTCGGCCCGATTATATTGCCGTTTGACGAATATCTGCGCAGCCTGCTTTACGGGTTTATCGCGCTTTTACTGGGCATCGCCATCTTTGCCGCGAGGCTGGTGCCTGCCGGCGATCTCAAATTCACCGCCGCGATTATTCCGTTTGTCGATACCAATGAATTGCTCAGCTTTGCCATGTTTGTCTCGCTGGCCGCGTTTTTGGCGGTGTTCACCCATCTGGTGTTTGCTTGGCTCGGGCTGGCCCCCAGGGGCTGGGCCTCATGGAAGAAAGGCGGCGGCTGGAAACGCCATTTCCCGGTTGGCTTCGCCCTGGCCGGGGGCTTGCTGATCTATCTCGCCGCGCATTTCTTTCAGTCGGCTTGATCCAGCCGGTAAAGCACCATCAGGTTGGAGCGGTAAACCTCCCGCAACTCATAATTCGCCGCTTCCACCTGCCGTAACATCTGGTCGCGCAGGCTGGGCTTGATCGCACAGATCGGCACCATCAAAAACGCCGCATTATCGATACCCGCATCATCGCCATAATACCACGGCGCCGCACCCTTCACCCGCCCGACATCGCCAAACAGCCACGAGATATTCAGCACATCGGCAGTCAGTACCGGGCGACCACGGGCAAAATCCAGCGCCTCGATCTGGCGCGCCATGGCCAGGGGCATCGGCACCACGGTTTCATTGGCCCGACAGTTGGGAAAGCTAAAACCGTTGACCACCACCGGCTCAACCTCGGGCAGCAATTCGGGCATGCCGTCCATCTTGCGCCGCACCGCCGCATTCAACACCCGCGTTTCAGGCAGCCATATATCCGCCACCGCATCGGGGATCGGCAGTTTCATAAACCCCTCGGTCGAGGCAAAAGCCGCGCGCACCGGCGAGGTGGCCATGGTAATAAATGACGGGAAAACCACTGTGAGTGCGACCACGATCAGCGCCAATATACTTTGGCGCGCCGGCAGGCCAAACAAGGTTCGCTCGGCCGCATCCGGCAGGTTGACCCAGAGATAGATAATGATCAAAAACAGCCATTTGGGGTCATTCCCCCAGTTTTGATAGGTGATATAGGCAAAAACAGGTGCCAGTATCAAAATTACCAGCCCCTGCTCCATATGCCCGGATTTGCGAAACACCAGTAAAGCGGCCAGCAACACCAGCGAGCCGCTCAGGGCCTGGGGGCTGGCGATCACGCTCAAAAAGCTCTCGCCCGCCGTCGTGCGCCCGGAATTTTCAGTCGTCACGCTCAGCAGATCGGCAAAATAGGCGGCAAAGAATTCAGGCCCCAGCCAGGCAACCAGCAAAGCCCCGATCACCCCGCCGACCAACAAAGCCGCCCCTGCCAGGCGTGCTCTTTTCTGCGCCAGCAATATCAGCACAATCGCCGGGGCCAGCGGCGCAAAAAAGGTCATTTTCAGCATCGCCAGAGCTGCCATGCCGGTGCCGATCAGCAGAGGGGCCAGCCAGCGCTCGAAAATATCCACCCGGGCAGGCAGCAGCACCACCATCAATACCAGCAGCGTAACCGCCCAGCCCCAGCGGTTATAAAACATCGAAAGCGAAATCGTGCTGGCCGCGCCGCCATAAACCACCGCCGTCAGCAGCACCAGCATCACCACCCCGAAAAACAGCGCTTGACGCAGGCGCAACCGGCTGGCTCCGACCCACCAGATTGCCGGCAAAAGCAAGGTGGCGATCAGCATGTTGGCCAGCAGCGTGGCCTTGCCTATTTTGAAGCCCAGCGCCAGAAACCCGGCAACCGGGGCAAAGCCCAATATCCCGATCGGGGTCATGAAATCCAGGTGCGGCATCTCGCCATCCACCATGCGCAGGCTGGCATCGAGCATATGCAGCAAATCACCCTCATGGCCGGTAATGGTCAGCCCTTCGGGCAACAGGGTAAGGGCTGCCTGCAATGAGAGCAGTGCAAAAATAAATAGCCCGTATCGGACGGCTTCTGTGCTGGAAATGACCTTACCCTCATCTTGCTGGTTTGCGCGACTATAGCCGATAACCAATGGAAAAAAACCCATGATTCAAACCAGCTGCTTGCCAGCCACCCCAAGGGCGAGGTAAACTGCACCACCAAAACCACGGGGACCACCAATGATAACCACCACACCGATGCCCACCGCCCCAAAAACGCTGGCTGATCTGGGCATCAACACCACCTTGCTGCGTGAAATTTTGCTCAAAACCATTATCCGGCGCAATCTGGAAAATGTGATCGATATTGCGGAATCCCTGCGGGTATCTGTGCCCATTGCCCAGGAGTTGCTGGAAATCACCCGCGACCAAAACATGATCGAAACCCTTGGGGCCTCGCGCTATGAAGACCCGAAGCTGATGCGCTACAAGCTGACCGATGCCGGGCGACAAACCGCGCTCGATGCCCTGGCGCAATCGGAGTATTTTGGCGCGGTGCCGGTGCCGCTTGAGGTTTATAAAAAGCAGGTCTTGGCCCAGTCGATCCGCGATGCGGCTGTTTCGCGTGATGTGCTCGAAGAAAGCATGAGCCATTTGATCATTGATGATCATATGTTCCAGCAGCTTGGCCCGGCGGTGAACTCACCGCGCTCGGTGCTGTTTTATGGCCCGCCGGGCAATGGTAAATCATCGATAGCAGACGGGATCCGCAACGCCTATACCGATAATATCTACGTGCCTGAGTTCATTGAATATGGCGGTAATGTGATCTCGCTATATGACCCGCTGATTCACCACAAGATCGAGGAAGACGAGCAAGACCCGACCGCGCTTCGCCTTGGCGGCCATGGCCATGACAAGCGCTATATCCTGTGTAAGCGCCCCACGGTTATCACCGGTGGCGAGTTGACGATGGATATGCTCGACCTCAATTTCAACCCGGTTTCACGCACTTACCAAGCCCCTTTGCAGCTCAAATCATCGGGCGGGGTGTTTATTGTGGATGACCTTGGCCGCCAATCCACCCCGCCGCAAACCCTGATCAACCGCTGGATCGTGCCGATGGAATCGGGTTTTGATATTCTGACCCTGCAATCCGGGCAAAAGTTTACCGTGCCGTTTGATACCAAGGTGATGTTTTCCACCAACTTCGCCCCAAACAAGATATTTGACGGTGCTGCCCTGCGCCGGGTGCATTACAAGATCTTTGTCGGCAACCCGAGCCGGGAGGAGTTTATCAAGATATTCATTCTGACCGTTGGGCGCTATCCTATCGAGTTCAAAGAAGAAGTGCTTAGCCATCTGCTGGTGGAATGCTACCCGAAGGTTGATAACGAATACGCCGCCTATCACCCCACTTTTCTGATCGAACAGATGATTTCAAGCTGCCGTTATGAGGGGATAGAGCCGCAAATGTCGGTTGGATTGGTTGAAAAGGCCTGGCAGCACCTGTTCATCAAAGAAAGTGAAAACCGGTTGTGAGCGGTGCGTGGAGACCACGCACCCTACGGATCTGTGCATCAACTTCTTTTGCCTAAGCGGTCAGCCCTTCTGGCTCTTCCAGCCCGTTGATCCGGCTGCAGGCGGTTACGGTATTGGCCAGCAGGCAGGCGATGGTCATTGGCCCCACGCCGCCGGGCACGGGGGTAATCGCTCCGGCCACGGCGCTGGCGCTGGCAAAATCCACATCTCCCACAAGGCGCATCTTGCCCGCGCCGCGTTCGGGTGCGGCAACCCGGTTGATGCCAACATCGATCACCGTCGCACCGGGCTTGACCCAATCGCCGGTGATCATCTCGGCCCGCCCCACGGCGGCCACCAGAATATCGGCGCGCTTACAAAGCGCTTCAATATCGCGGGTGCGCGAATGGGCGATGGTAACGGTGCAGCTATCCTTGAGCAGCAGCGTCGCCATTGGTTTGCCCACGATATTGGAGCGCCCGACCACCACCGCATTCAGCCCCGACAGGCTGCCATGGCGCGCCCGCAGCAGCATCAAGCAGCCCAGCGGCGTGCAGGGCACCATGGATTTCTGCCCGGTCGCCAGCAGCCCGACATTGGAAATATGAAAACCGTCCACATCCTTTTCAGGTGCAATCGCGTTGATCACCTTGCTCTCGTCAATATGGTCTGGCACCGGGAGCTGGCATAAAATACCGTGCACGGCGGGGTCGGCATTCAGCCGCTTGATCAGGGTCAGCACCTCGGCCTCGGGGGTATCAGCGGGCAATTTATGCTCAAAGCTGTTCATGCCCGTTTCAAGGGTTTGCTTGCCCTTGTTGCGCACATAAACCTCGCTTGCCGGATCCTCGCCCACCAGAATCACCGCCAGGCCGGGGGTGATACCAGCCGTTTTCAGCCGTGCCACATGGGCCGCCACCTTTTCGCGCACCGTGGCCGCAAAAGCCTTGCCGTCAATTATATCCGCCATATTCTGCCCCTAATTTCCACCGAGTTCGGTTATCACCAGATCATCATTATATATCACACCGCTGGTCATGGAAGGCGGTGCGTACAGCCCGAAATGCGCCTGAGTAAACAGCCCGTTGCCATTGCGCACCGGCGCTTCGGAAACCAGCACATCATTCTGCCACAGCCTGGCATAGCCCTCTTCCTCGTCAAAATGCAGCTCGACACTCAGCTTCACCCATTCGCGCATCGGAAATTTTATATCCTCGGTCTGGAAGGTATATTCCGCCTTGCTGTTGGTTGGCACATGCATCAGGTGCACGACCCCCTGATCGCTGAGATTGACCAGCACCGGGTCCCAGGTATCGCGGGTGGTATAGTCAAGCGTGGCAAAGCTGAACCACTCGCCGGGTTTGATCTCCATATCCAGCCAGACCCAAAACTCGATCATCACCGGGGTTTGAAACGCCCCGCCGGGCAGCTTGTAAAGCTGGATGGTCGGGTAGCCGCGATGGTTGTTATTGGTCAGCCATGTGCTGCGCCGGTTTTGCCCATAAATCCAGCCTTTATGGGCAAAACGGCCCGAGCGCACCTGCTCCTCTGAAAGCTCGTGCGAGGAGGTGCCCTTGTAATTTTGCGGCGTGATGTAAAAACCGTCAAAATCGCTGACACGCTCGAAGCTGGTGGAAAACACCCGCTGTTGCGCCACGGCCTGTGTGCCGGCCAGCGCCAGCAAGATCAGTAAAAACCGCATCAAAACAGCCCCTCGATCTCGCCGGCATCATTCAGGTGGATGCTCTTGGCTGCCGGGTTGCGCGGCAGGCCGGGCATGGTCATGATCGCACCGCAAATCACCACGATAAACCCGGCACCGGCCGAAAGCCGCACCTCGCGCACCGGCATTGAGTGGCCGGTGGGCGCGCCGCGCAGGTCCGGGTCGGTGGAAAAGCTGTATTGGGTTTTCGCCATGCAGACCGGCAAATGCCCATAGCCCGCCGCCTCCCAATCGCGCAGCTGCTGGCGGATTTTCTTGTCGGCCAGCACCTCGTCAGCGCGATAGATGCGCTTGGCGATGGTTTCTATTTTTTCAAACAGCGGCATCTCGTCGGGGTAAAGCGGAGCGAATTGCGCCACATTGGCCTCGGCGATTTCCGCCACCCGCTCGGCCAGTTCCCTGGTTCCTGCCCCGCCCTTCTCCCAATGTTTGCACAGGATCGCTTCCGAGCCATGGCTGCGCGCATAGGCATTTATCGCCTCGACCTCGGCCTCGGTATCGCTGACAAAATGGTTGATCGCCACCACCACCGGCACGCCAAATGATTTCAGGTTTTCGATATGCCGCCCCATATTGGCGCAGCCCTCAACCACCGCATTCACGTTCTCCTCATCAAGCTCGGCCCGCGCCACGCCGCCATTCATCTTGGAGGCCCGCACCGTGGCCACCAGCACCACCACATCAGGCGAAATCCCGGCCTTGCGGCACTTGATATTCATGAATTTCTCGGCCCCGAGATCAGCACCAAAACCGGCTTCGGTCACCACATAATCGCTTATTTTCAGGGCCAGCTTGGTGGCGATAACCGAATTGCAGCCATGGGCGATATTGGCAAACGGGCCGCCATGCACCAGTGCGGGGTTGTTCTCCAGCGTCTGCACCAGGTTGGGTTGCATCGCTTGTTGCAGCAGCACAGTCATCGCACCATCCGCCTCGATATCGCGGCAATAGATCGGCTTGCGCTCACGGGTATAGGCAACGATGATATTCCCCAGCCGGCGCTGCAAATCCTCCAGATTATCGGCAAGGCACAGGATCGCCATCACCTCGGAGGCCACGGTGATGTCAAACCCGGTCTGGCGGGCAAAGCCGTTGGCCACCCCGCCAAGGCTGATAACAGTATCGCGCAGCGCGCGGTCGTTCATATCCATCACCCGTTTCCACACTATCCGGCGCTCGTCGATCTCCAGCTCGTTGCCCCAGTAGATATGGTTGTCGATCATCGCGCTCAGCAGGTTATGCGCGCTGGTGATGGCATGGAAATCACCGGTGAAATGCAGGTTCATATCTTCCATCGGCACCACTTGCGCATGGCCGCCACCCGCCGCGCCACCCTTCATGCCAAAGCAGGGGCCAAGGCTGGCCTCGCGGATACAGATGGTGGATTGCTTGCCGATCGCATTCAGCCCGTCACTCAGCCCAACGGTGGTGGTGGTTTTGCCCTCGCCCGCCGGGGTGGGGGAAATCGCGGTCACCAGTATCAGCTTGCCATTTGGCTTTTCACCCTGTGCAGCGATAAACTCGGCAGAAATTTTGGCTTTGTCATGGCCAAAAGGCAGCAGCTCCGCCTCGGGGATGCCAAGCTTGGCCCCTATTTCCTGTATCGGCTTTTTATTGGCTTCACGGGCGATTTCTATATCGGTTTTATAGTCCATCTGGCACCTCTCATTGGCGGGTTTCGGCTGCCAGATCTTAGGCGCACCGGGCAAGGCGAAAGGTGGGGGTTTTGACTCAATTCAAGCCAATCCCGACCAAACCGCCTTTATTCAGGCTAGTGTGTGCTTATGTATACATCAAGCAAAACTAGCGCGCGATAAGCACAATAAACTGCCGCAAAAACGGAAAGGTGCAGCCGCCATCCCGCGCCAGAGGGTAAGCTTGCAGCAATGCCTCATCATAGGCCACCAAAAACCGCTTCTGCTCAGATTCATCAAGCCTGGCCAAAATAGGCCGCGCCGCAGTAGACATGGTAAACCGCCGCACCGGATGCCCCTCTCCCGCCGCGAGATATTGAAAATAGCTGGTCTCCCAAATGTTCAATTCCCCCAAAGGGGCCAGCGCTTCAGCCAGCTTTTGTGGTGGGGCAACCGGTGGCGAATAAGCCCTGTAATCAAACCGGTCGGGGAAAAACGCCTGCGCCAACTCGCGCAACAGCACATGGCTCGGGGCAGCAAATTGCCGGGGCATCTGCACCGCCAGCACCCCGCCCGCTGGCAGCATCGAGGCCAGCTTGGGGAAAAGCACCCCATGCCCGGGCAGCCAATGCAGCGCGGCATTGCTGAAAATCAGCGCCGCCTCTCCCTGCCATTTGGCAATATCCAGCTCTTCCAGCTTGTTATAATGGCCGGTCTTGGCGGCTTCGGCCAGCATCGAAGCCGAGTTATCCACCCCGCGCAACCGCCGCGCAAAACGCGCTTTCAGCGCCGCGCCCACCACCCCGTTGCCACAGCCAAGGTCCACAATATCACCCTTGGGCAAGGCCGGCACCTGCGCCAATAAATCAAGCGCCGGGCGCAAACGCAAATCCCGAAACCTGGCATAGATCTCGGGATTCCAGTCTTGCTGATTGCGCATGATCTAGCCCTGCGGCTGCGGCTCCATGCCACCATCACCTTTCGGCTTCTTCGCGGCTTTTGGAATCGCGGTGATCGAGCCGGAATCATCACTGGCAGGGCCGCTATCGTCATCATCCATTTTCAACGGCGGCTCGCCGCGCATCACTCGCTGAATCTCGTCACCGGTCAGGGTCTCGTATTCCAGCAGGCCCTGCGCCAGCCGC
>WFQA01000200.1 GCA_015487255.1 Paracoccaceae bacterium
AATGGCTCGCGGGTCAGGTAAAAACCTTTTGGCTGGCCGGGCAGGGTTTTTTTGCCCATGCCCAGTGCCGTGCCCAGATTGGCCAGCAAAGGAGCGAGCAGCCTGTTGGCCCCCGGCAGGTGCAGCCCCCACATCGGGGCCGAGAAAATAGCGGCGCTGAAATCATTGCCGGCCAGCAACGCCCGCAGGCCAATGCAGCCGCCCATCGAATGGGCAAACAGCACCCTCGGGCCGGAAATGGCTACGACTTCCGGGTGGTTCAACATCGCTGCCATGTCTTGCTGATAGTCGCTGAAATTATCGACATGGCCAATGGCGGTGCTGTCATTGAGCCGGTCAGACAGGCCCTGACCGCGCCAGTCAATCACCACCACCGAAAAACCGCGCGCCAGCAATTCGCCAACCATGCGCCCGTATTTTTCGATACATTCCGTGCGCCCCGGCAAAACCACAGCCAGGCCGCGCAAGCCGCCCGGCCAAAGCGCAAAGCGGATGCGGGTGCCGTCTGCCGCAGCCACAAAATATGCCCGCCCGCCTTCGGGAGCATCGGCCACATCGGTATGGAGCGGCGCTTCAGCCATCAGGTCAGCAGCGCGCCCAGTTTCATCGCCATGCCCATATCGCCATCAATCGAGATCTTGCCGGACATGAAAGCGCTGGTCGGGTTCAACTCGCCCGAAAGCAGCTCCTGAAACACATCCGCTTCGGCGGTGATGGTGCAATCGGCGTCAGAATCGTCAAGCGAGGCCCCGTTTTCATCAATGCGAATGGCACCGGTGCCTTCGATTTCGAATTTGATTGAACCGTCTATGCCATCTCCGCCAAGCTTGTCGGAAAGGGCTTTTACGGCGGCGTCTAGAATTTCGCTCATTTGGGTCTCCATTGGTTATAATTTACCACATGCTATGAGATAATGGCACGAATCAAAACCATTTCCTGCCCTTTCCCTTGCGTCATTACCGGCATACACGGGAATTTGAGCAAAAAATGGCCTTTGGGCTTGGGTTTTGTGCTGGCAGGGCTTAGGTTTTGCGAATGAGAATATTGATCCTGATATGGGCGCTGGGCTTTGCCGGCAGTGCCTGGGCGGTGCAGCCCGGCCTTGGTTTTGGTGAAAATCCACGGCTGGACGAGCTTTTTGCCGAGCTGCAAGGCGAGGACGGGAAGCAGGCCAAGACGGCCGAGGCGGAGGTGCAGCGGATCTTCCGGCAATCCGGATCAGCGGCGATGGATCTGTTGCTGCACCGGGGCTATGACGCGCTGGGCGTGGATGATTTTGACATGGCGATCTGGCATTTTTCGGCATTGATCGACCACGCGCCGGAATTCGCCGAGGGCTATAATGGCCGTGCGGTGGCCTATTTTATGAAGGGGCGTCTGGGGGAGGCGATTGCTGATGTCGAAATGGCTCTGGCGCTCAATCCGCGCAATTTTGGCGCCCTTGCCGGGCTGGGGGCGATCAACGAGGAAATCGGCAATCCGGAAGCGGCGCTGGTGGCTTACAAGGCGGCCTTGGCGCTCAACCCGCACTCCACGGATATCGCCGAATCGGTGAAGCGGGTTGAAGACCAGCTTTCCGTGTTGCATTAGCGCTTCTTTTACCGGGTCTGACCATGGGTGAAATCACGGCTGTATTAGGCCCGACCAATACCGGCAAAACCCATTACGCGATCGAGCGGATGCTGGGGCACCAGAGCGGCATCATTGGCCTGCCGCTGCGGCTTTTGGCGCGTGAGGTTTTTGATAAGATAGTGGCGCTGCGGGGTTCGGGCGCGGTGGCGCTGCTGACCGGCGAGGAGCGGATCGTGCCGCCGCGGGCGCGCTATTGGGTGTGCACGGTGGAGGCGATGCCGCTGGGGCTGGGGGCGGATTTTGTGGCGGTGGATGAAATCCAGCTCTGTGCGGATGCGGATCGCGGTTATATTTTCACCCAGCGCCTGTTGCACGCCCGTGGCCGCGCCGAAACACTGTTTATGGGCGCAAGCTCAATGCGGGCGCGGGTTGAGAGCCTGGTGCCAGACGCAGGGTTTCTTTACCGCGAGCGGTTTTCCGAGCTGGCATATAGCGGCCCGAAGAAGATTGCCCGGCTACCGGCGCGCGCGGCGATTGTGGCGTTTTCGGTGGAGCAGGTTTATGCCATAGCCGAACTGGTGCGCCGCCAAAAGGGCGGGGCTGCGGTGGTGATGGGGGCGCTCAGCCCGCGCACAAGGAACGCGCAGGTCGAGATGTATCAGGCTGGCGAGGTGGATTATCTGGTGGCCACCGATGCGATTGGCATGGGGTTGAATCTCGATATTTCCCATGTGGCATTTGCCGGGCTTTCAAAATTTGACGGCCGCAGGATACGCTACCTGATGCCGGGTGAGCTGGCGCAGATTGCCGGGCGCGCCGGGCGCTATATGGAAAACGGCAGCTTTGGGGTGACGGGCGAGGCGCACGCGCTTGAGTCGGACTGGGTCGAGGCGATTGAGAACCACCGTTTTGCCCCGGTAGAAAAGCTGGAATGGCGCAACCCGAAGCTTGATTTTGGCTCGGTCAAGGGGCTGATTGCTTCGCTGGAGCGCCCCCCCGATGACCGTGAGCTGCTGCGCGCCCGCGAGGCGGATGACCTGCGCGCCCTCAAGGGCCTGGCCAGCCTGCCGGATGTGCAGGATCAGGTGCGCTTTGCCCCCGAGCTGCGCCGGTTGTGGGAGGTTTGCCAGATACCGGATTTTCGCAAGCTTGGCGGCGGGGCGCATGTGGCGCTGTTGGCGCAGGTGCATGAGCAACTGGTGAATGGCCGGATCAGCGAGGACTGGTTGGCGCAGCAGATAAAGCCCATCGACCAGCTTGATGGCGGCATCGAGCAGCTCTCCAAAAGGCTGGCACATATCCGCACATGGACCTATGTTTCACAGCGCAAGAACTGGCTTGGGGATGTTACCTATTGGCGAGAGGCGACCCGCAGGGTAGAAGATGGGCTGTCAGACGCGCTGCACGCCCGCCTGACCCAGCGATTCGTTGACCGGCGCACCAGTGTTTTGATGCGGCGGTTGAAGCAAAAGGAGAGGCTCTTGGCCCAAGTGAGTGAAAACGGCGATGTGACCGTTGAAGACCAGTTTATCGGCAAATTGGATGGTTTCAGGTTTGTGCTTGACCCAAAGGCCAGCGAGCAAGAGGCCAAGACCTTGCGCGCCACCGCGCTGGCGGCCTTGCAGCCGGTTTTCAACCTGCGCTCCGACAAAATGTATAATGCCCCCGATACCGAGTTTGACTTCACCGAGCAGGGCGGGCTGATGTGGGGCGAGATTGCCGTTGGCAAGCTGGTGGCGGGGGCGGATGCGCTTTCTCCGCAGATCGAGGTTTTTGTCGATGAAGAGGCCGGGGCAGAGGTGGCCGAAAAGCTGCGCCGCCGCCTGGGGCACTGGCTGGAGCGCAAGATCGCGGCGCTGTTCGAGCCTTTGTTGGCGATCAAGAATGACGAAAGCCTTACAGGGCTGGCGCGCGGTGTCGGCTTTCAGCTGGTCGAGGCGCTGGGGGTGATTCCGCGCAGTGAAATCGCCAAGGATATCAAGGAGCTGGACCAAGACGCTCGCGCAACCCTGCGCAAGCACGGGGTGCGGTTTGGCCAGTTTACCATCTTTCAGCACCTGATGCTGAAACCCGCGCCAACCCGGCTGCGGCTGGTGCTGTGGTCATTACAGTCCGGGCTGGATGAATTCCCCGAAGCGCCACCGCCGGGGCTGGTGACCGTGCCGGCATTGCCCGATGCGCCGCAGGGCTATTTTGCCCGCGCCGGCTATCGGCTGGCGGGGGAGCGCGCGATCCGTATCGATATGCTCGAGCGCCTTGCTGATATGCTGCGCGGTCAGGATAGCCGGGGCGGATTCGAAGCCAATGCCGATATGCTGTCGATCACCGGGCTTACCCTGGAGCAATTCGCCAATCTGATGGCCGGTCTGGGCTATGGTTTTGAACGCTTTGAGCGCCCAAAGGCCAAGCCCATCCCGGCCGCGCCGCAATCGGAGGCTGAGGCCAAGACTGAGGCTGCAAAGGAAGCACCCAAGCCGGAAACGGCCGAGGAAACCAGACCGGAAGCTGAACCGGAAGCCGCGCCGCAGCCCGAATCAGAACAGCTTCCCGAAGAGGTGGAGGTGTTTTACACTTTCCGCTGGTTGCCAAAGCCCCGCGCCAACACCCCGCGCCGCGCCCCGCAGGCTGACAACCGGGGCAAGAAGCCCAAGGGCAAGCGCGGCAAGCCACAAGGCAAACCGGCACAATCCGCCCGCCCGCCGCGCAAGGAAAAGCCGCTGGACCCGGATAACCCCTTCGCCGCCCTCGCCGCCCTCAAGGCCAAAGATTGAGCGAATCACAGCGCATAGACAAATGGCTCTGGCAGGCGCGGTTTTTCAAAACCCGCACGCTGGCCGCCAAAGTGGTGGCTGCCGGCAAGGTGCGGGTCAATACCGAGCGGGTCAAAAAACCGGCCAGCACGGTCAAACCGGGGGACGGGCTGAGCTTCATGCAGGGCGACAGGCTGCGCATCATCCGCATCGAGGCGCTGAGCACAAGGCGCGGCCCGGCCAGCGAGGCGCAAGGCCTTTATGAGGACCTGACGCCAGAGCCGGAAGCCGAACTATCCGCCCCCATTGAGCGGGTCGGCATCCGCCCGACCAAAAAACAGCGTCGCGCCATTGATGCCATTCGCCGCACAATTTCGTGAATAATGGCGCTTGGTCGGGAAACCGGTTCAAATTGAAGCGGAAGCGATTTAAGGCTCTTGAAACCTGCCAAGCCGGGGCCTAATAACCCGGTAAGCTTTTTTCCATATCGCCCCAGCTACAAGGCAAAGAGATGACCTATATCGTAAATGATGCATGTATCGCCTGCAAATACACCGATTGTGTGGAAGTTTGCCCGGTGGATTGCTTTTATGAGGGCGAGAATATGCTGGTGATCCACCCGGATGAATGCATCGATTGCGGGGTGTGCGAGCCGGAATGCCCGGCCGATGCCATCCGCCCGGATACCGAGCCTGACGCGGAGAAATGGGTTGAGTTCAACCGCAAATATTCCGAGCTGTGGCCGGTGATCATCGAGTCAAAAGAACCGCTGCCCGATGCGGATGCCCGTGACGGCGAAGAAGGCAAGCTGGAGAAGTATTTTTCCGAAAAGCCCGGCGAGGGCAGTTGAGCACCGCGCTTTAACTACATGGAAAAACATTCAATCCCGGTCTTTTTATCGGGTCGATTTTGTGCTATATTGGCGCGGTAACAATTCGGCCAGTCACGAAGGAGCCTTTCCGCGCCATATGCGGAAGTATGAAATCCAGCAAATAATTCTAAAAAGCATTGCGGGTTGCGAACCGGCCCAAACGGCTTATCTGTGTGGCACAGGCATAAATGAAAAAAGGACAGAACCTGAATGAGTAAGTCAAAAAACCAGCTTGATTTCGCCACCGGCCAGTTTGTGGTCTATCCGTCGCACGGGGTTGGCCGGATCACCGAGGTCGAGACCCAGACCGTTGGTGAAGAGGTTCTGGAGATGTTTGTCATCTATTTCGAGAAGGAAAAGATGACCCTGCGTGTGCCAACCCAAAAGGCGATTCTGGTGGGGATGCGCGCGCTTTCCAGCCCCGATCTCGTGGCCAAATGCATGAAAACCCTGGCCGGGCGGGCGCGGGTCAAGCGGGCGATGTGGTCGCGCCGGGCGCAGGAATACGAACAAAAGATCAATTCCGGCGATCTGGTGGCCATTGCCGAAGTGGTGCGTGATTTGCACCGCAATGATGACCAGCGCGAGCAATCTTATTCCGAGCGCCAGCTCTATGAAGCGGCGCTGGAGCGGCTGACCCGCGAGGTAACGGCGGTGGATGGCGAGGGCGAGGATATGGCGCAGCGCAAGATCGGCGAGATTCTCGAGGCCCGCGTCGCTCCGGCCCCGGCAACCCCCGAAACCCCGGCAGCTTAACGCAATAAAGTGCTTTAAGCGTCTAAATTGATAGTTTTACTTGATAATTTCGTTTGATCTCATCAAACTAAGCCTCAGCATTGGGTTGGAGAGGTTTGGTATTGGCAAGCATATTAAAATTCTGGTGGGTATGGCTGGGGGCCGGTCTTGGCGTGGTGGCGGTGTTTGCCATGCTCGCTCAACCCCCTGCCCCCCCCGCCGGAAAGGCTGGCGGGCAGCCCGCTGCCGGTATTGAAACCGCCCGGCCTGAGACCACGGCCTGTCTCTTATACACATCTGACGCT
>WFQA01000201.1 GCA_015487255.1 Paracoccaceae bacterium
CCTTGTCAGCCTCGATCCGGATCGGCTTGGCCCCGAGATGGGTGGCAATATTGCGCTTTTTCATTTTGGAAAGCAGGCCCTTCACCGCCTTTTCACCCAGCCGGATGCCGGGCTTTTCCGCGCCGTTGAAAAACACCAGCTTGAACTTATCGCGCCGCCCCTGCTGGCCGAGCATGGTTTCGATATTGAACAAAAATTCAAACATCGGCCCGCCGCGCACCGCTTTTGGCTCTTTAGGGTTGGTGCCAAAACCCACGGCAATAGTGCCGCCTTTCATCGCGTTGATCCGGTCATAAATCTGCTGGCCAAATTCCGGCCCCTGGCAGGGAATGATCGCATGCTCCTTGATGCCCGGCAGCTTTTTGATATAGCGCCCGCCGGTGGCGATGATCAGAAAATCATTGTTCAGCGTGCCACTATCGGTTTCCACCACCCGGCCACCATCGCGCAGATTTTCAACCACGCCCTGATGCCATGTTACGTTTTCACGGGCAAAAAACCTGGCGAGGTCAATATTGATATCCTCGGCCTTGCGCAGGCCCGATGGCATCCAGATCAGGCTTGGCAGATAGGTCAGGTGGTTATTGGGTGAAACCACGGTTATATCCGCGCGCATGCCGGATTTGCGGAGTTTTTTCACTGCGGTCAGCGCGCCAAAGCCGCTGCCAAGAATTACGATATGGGTCATGCTCTCTCCAAGTTTTCTCCTAGATATGCCACAAAGCCGTAAATACACCGTGGCATCTTGCCCCATAAGCGTTGCGCTCATTGCCCGTGGCAGCCTAACATGGGGCGCAGCAAAAATACAGGAATCAGGTGATGAAGCTCATTTTGCGCAGCGAGGCCCGCCCAACCGAGCGCCGCACACCCCTTACCCCGAAAAACGCCAAGGCCCTGCTGGCAGCCGGGTTTGAACTGGCGGTGGAGCAAAGCGCGCGGCGGATCTTTCCCGATAGCGAATATAAGGCAGCGGGTGTAATGATCGTGCCGGAAGGCAGCTGGCTGGGTGCCCCGTCAGAAACCACCATTCTTGGCCTGAAGGAACTGCCACCGGCACCCGACACGCTGCGCAACTCCTTCATCCATTTTGCCCATCTCTATAAGGAGCAACATGGCTGGCAGGATGAGATCACCCGCTTCACCAGGGGCGGCGGCACGCTTTATGATCTTGAATATCTTACGGTTTCCGGCCGCCGCGTGGCCGCCTTTGGCTATTGGGCCGGCTGGATGGGCGCAGCACTTGCGGCATGGCGGCAACTGGCGCAAGCACTGGGGGAGGCCGGGCCGGAGCGCGGCGTGCAAAGCTTTGACAGCCGGGCGGAGGTTGAGGCGGTATTGGCTGATCTGGCCCATCGAAGCCCGGCCAAAACCGCGGTGGTGGTCGGGGCCAGGGGCCGCTCCGGGCAAGGGGCGGTAGAGGCCTTGAATCTGGCGGGCTATACTGTGAGCGAGTGGGATATCGACGAGACCCGCAAGCTTGACCGCCCTGCCCTGCTTGCCCATGATCTGCTGGTAAATTGCGTGCTGATGACCGGGCCCGGCCTGTTGCTGCTGCGGCCGGAAGACCTCGGGCAAGGCCATCTGCGGATGATCTCCGATGTCTCCTGCGACCCGTTCAGCGCCTTTAACCCGCTGCCGGTCTATAGCGCGCCCAGCACATGGGATGCCCCGTTTGAAGACCTGGGTAACGGGGTGGAGATTACCTCGATCGACAACCTGCCATCCCTGCTGCCGCGTGAGGCCTCGGAGGATTTCTCCGACCAGCTTCTGCCAACCCTGCTCAGCTATCCAAATGGCGAAGCATGGCAGGCAGCCAAGGCCAGCTTTGAAGCCGCGGTGAGGCGCGCCGATGGCTGAGCCGGTCTCCTCCATCCGCAACCTTGGCCCGGCCTCTGATGCCGGGTTTGCCCGCGCGGGCATTACCAATGCCGAACAGTTGCGGGAGCTGGGCGCGGATGAAGCTTACAGCCGCCTGCTGGCCGCTGGCACCCGCCCACATTTCATCGGCTATTACGCCTTGGTCATGGGGTTGCAAGGAAGGCCGTGGAATGATTGCCAAGGGGATGAGAAGGTGGCTTTGCGCAAACGATTTGATGCAATCAAGGCCGAGAGCGGGCACAGCCCGACCTCCGAAATAGAACGGGCGCTGGATATGCTTGGCGTGAGCAGGAAATAAAACAGCCTTTCCGGCTCTAAAGCGTTTTGCGTTTTAAGGCGTTTTACGTTTTAGTCTTTCTTTAGTTCAAAGCGCTTGTCGCAATAGCCGCATTCCACCCAGCCCTTATCCAGCGGAATGCTCAGCCAGACGCGCGGGTGCTCCCCGCCGCCATCACAAAATACATTGGGCTTGCTGACGATCTCGACTTCAGGTGCTTCAATCATTTTATCATCCTTTTATGTTTGCAACATCCGCCCGAGCTGCCGCCCGCCAAGCAGATGCATATGAAAATGCGGCACATCCTGCACCCCGTGCGTGCCGGTATTGGCGATCAGCCGATAGCCCTGCCCGCCCGCACCCGGCGCCGCGCCGATGGCTTGCGCGATCTTGGCCACCATCCGGCTGAAATCCACCAATTCCGCATCACTGGCCTCGGCACCGAAATGGTCAAAATTCACATAGGCCCCTTTCGGGATCACCAGAATATGCTCGGGTGCCTGCGGCTGGATATCACGAAAGGCGAGGCAATATTCGCTCTCCATCACTGTATCGTTGGGGATTTCGCCGCGCAAAATCCTGGCGAAGATATTTTCGTTATCATATTCATAAGCCATTTGAATTCCTCACAATAACCCGTGTTTGGCAAAAAGCGATTTCAGATCAGCCTGCGGGCGCGCGCCGATATGGCTGATGATCTCTCCCGCCGCCACACAGCCCATGCGCCCGGCGGTAAAGGTATTATAGCCGTTCAATTCGCCATAGAAAAACCCGGCGGCAAAAAGATCACCCGCGCCGGTGGCATCCACCAGTTGCACCGGGTCAGCCGGGGCGTGGGTCTCTGCCCCGTCCCGCCAGATATAGGCACCACCTGCCCCAACTGTGCAAACCACCGTCTCCACCTCGGCGGCGGCCAGGCGCAGCACCACGCTCAGATCCTCGTCCTGATACATCGCCCGCAATTCATGCTCGTTGCAAAACAACAGGTCCACATGCGCGCGGATCATCACCCGAAACGCATCCCGGTGCCGCTCCACGCAAAACGGGTCCGACAGGGTGAGCGAGACCTTGCCCCCCGCCCCCCTGCAAGCCGCAATCGCCTTGGCAAAAGCCGCGTGGCTGTCCGGCCCGTCAAAACGGTAACCCTCAAGGTAGATCCAGTCTGCCTCGGCCATCATCGCTTCGTCTATATCATCCGGGGTCAGAAATTCCGAAACCCCGAGATAGGTGTTCATCGAGCGCTCCCCGTCGGGGCTGACCATAACCATGCAGCGACCGGTCTCGGCCGCATGATCAGCCGGGGCCATCGGCACCTCGTAATCAGCCCCCTGTGCGCGCAGGTCATGGGCGTAAATTGCGCCCAGCTGGTCATCCCTCACCTTGCCGACATAAGCGGTGCGCCCGCCCATTTGCGCCAGCCCGGCAATGGTATTGCCCGCCGAGCCGCCGGACACTTCGGTTGATGGCCCGGTTTTGGCATAGATCTGTGCGGCTCGCTCAAGGTCGATCAGGGTCATGATGCCCTTTTCTATGCCGTTTTCTGCCAAAAACACATCTTCCACATGGCTCAGCACATCCACCACCGCATTGCCGATACCGACAACCTGATATTTCTTGCTCATAGGTTCTTTTCCTCAGATTCGCAGAATTCCGCGATGATACAATTCGTGCAAACCGGCACCCGCGCCTTGCATATATAACGCCCGTGCAGAATCATCCAGTGATGGGCGTGCTGCTGAAACTCGGCCGGGATGTTATCTTCGATGGCGCGCTCGACTGCATCCACATTTTTGCCCACGGCAATGCCGGTGCGGTTGCCGAGCCGAAAAATATGGGTATCCACCGCCTGCGCCGGCATTTTAAACCACATATTGAGCACCACATTGGCGGTTTTGCGCCCCACACCGGGCAGGCTGGTCAGCGCCGCGCGGCTCGATGGCACCACGCCACCATATTCCTCAACCAATATCCGCGCCGCCTTGATCACGTTTTTGGCCTTTTGCCTGTAAAGCCCGATGGTTTTTATATGCCCGATCAGCCCTTCCTCGCCCAGTTCCAGCATTTTTGCCGGGGTGTCCGCGATTTTGAACAGCGCCTCGGTGGCTTTGTTGACCCCCTTATCGGTGGCCTGCGCCGAAAGCGCCACCGCCACCACAAGGGTATAGGCGTTAACGTGGTTCAACTCGCCCTTCGGCTCTGGCTCGCTGGCGCGAAACCGGGTGAAAATCTGGTGAATCCTGTTATAATCGAGCTGCTTGACCATAGGCATAGTTGCCACGCCAGCGCCTTTAAAGGCAAGCCCAAACATTGTGCAAGAAACGGGTGGCAACCCCGGCGCGGTGCGCTAAACTCCACCCCATGAAACCTGACCCATACCACTTTAGCCTGATCGCAAGGGCCATCGACTATATCGACAGCCATGCAACCGCCCAGCCCTCCCTGAAAGAGGTGGCCGGGGCGATGGGGCTTTCCGAGGCGCATTTTCAGCGGGTTTTCCAGCAATGGGCCGGGGTCAGCCCGAAAAAATACCTGCAATACCTGACCCTCAATCAGGCCCGCGAAATGCTGGCCAACCGCCACAGCCTGCTCGACACCGCCCATGAGATCGGCCTTTCCGGCCCCGGGCGACTGCATGACCTTTTTATCAGATGGGAGGCGATGACGCCGGGCGAATATGCCCGCAAGGGTGCAGGGCTGCGCATTTTTCACGGCTGGTTTGAAAGCCCGTATGGCGAGATGCTCGCCCTTGCCACCGAGCGTGGCATTTGCGGGCTGGGCTTTGCCGGCAATATCGGGCGGGCGGCCACCGAGGCGGACCTGTTTTCGCGCTGGCCCAGGGCCGAGTTCATCCATGCCCCGCAAAACCTGCATGATTGGGTCGAGGCCACGCTCAATGGCAAGGGCGAGGCGCGATTGCACCTCTCCGGCACGGCTTTGCAGATCAAGGTCTGGGAGGCGCTGCTGCAAATCCCCAGTGGCCATGTCTGCACCTATTCCGATATCGCGCAAAATATCGGCCACCCCAAAGCCATGCGCGCCGTGGGCACCGCTGTTGGGCGAAACCCGGTCAGTTGGCTCATCCCGTGCCACCGGGCCTTGCGCAAATCGGGCGCGCTGGGGGGGTATCACTGGGGGTTGCCGGTTAAGCGGGCCTTGCTGGCGCGCGAATCCATCCGGCTGGACGCGGCCGGGTAATTCGGCAAAGCTCCGCCCATTTTGGCCAAGCATGGCTTTTCGCTAGTATTTTTGGATAGACCTCCTAAAATCAGCCTGTATTTAACGCCTATGGTATAGGCAACATGGAAAGGTATTCTTATGGCTATTAGCAAAACCCCGCTGGCGCTTTTGGTGGTCGCCGGCTTTGGCCTTGGCGCTTGCGTCAACCCGGATGGCACCCCCAACAACACCGGCACCGGCGTGCTTGGCGGCGCGGCGGTTGGCGCGGCGATCGGGGCGGCCGCACCGGGCGATAATGCCCGCGGCGCGGTGATCGGCGGCCTTCTTGGCGGCTTGCTTGGCGGCGCGGTTGGTGACCAGCTCGATCGGCAAGAAGCCGCGTTGCGCCAGCAAATGAGCGGCAGTGGCGTGTCGATTGTCAATACCGGCAGCCAGCTTATCGTTACCCTGCCCGAGGCGATCACCTTCCCGGTTGACAGCGCCCAGCTGCGCCCGGATTTTGTGCGCTCGCTCAATGCGCTGGCGGCAAATCTGCAACAATATCCACGCACCACGGTTGAGGTGGTCGGCCATACCGATTCCACCGGCAGTGCTGCCTATAACCAAGCGCTCTCCGAGCGCCGGGCTTTGAGCGTGCGCGCGGTGCTGCTTAATGCGGGTGTGCCTGCCAATCGCCTGCGGGCCTATGGGCAGGGCGAAGGCAACCCGGTGGCCTCCAATGCGACCTCCTCGGGGCGGCAAATGAACCGGCGGGTTGAGATATTCATCACCCCGACCGGTCGCTAATTATCGCAGCTTTGCTTTTTATCACTTGCCCGGCAACAAGTGATAAGAGCAAAGCTGCAATATCTTGCAGTAGTAATTTGCAATAAATTGTTGTATAGCCCGTATCATACAGGGTGGGTACAATAAGCATAAAAGATCCAAGGTAAAACAAGTGACTGGAAGCCAACAACAATAATTATATTCAGCCACGCTTCATAAGGGTTGTGCTCTCCTACCTGTATTGCAGGCAGTAAACGTATTTATAGCTGCATACAAAGGAGACTGAACAATGAAAATTTTGAAAACCGTTACACTTGTGGCAGGTGCAACCCTTGCTATGGCTGTGTCTGGCATGGCTGCATTCGCGGCCCCTGCCGTGGCAACGACGGCGGTGAATGTGCGCAGTGGTCCCGGTATCAGCTATGCCGTAGTTGACGTGTTATTGACCGGGCAAAGGGTCAATGTGAACAGATGTGAGGAAAACTGGTGTTTTGTTGAGAAAGACGGCCCGGATGGTTGGGTCAGCTCCAGATACCTCGCCCCAGCCAGCGATGGCTCCAGCCCTGATGCGGATGCAGCTGCCGCCGAGGCCCTTGGTGCCATTCTTGGCATTATTATTGATGGCGCCCCCGCTGCTCCGCCGCCACCTGCTTCGCCACCGGCCCCAAACATTGTCTCTGCCGCCCAGGTGGATTTGCCGCTTAACTGGTCGATCAACCTTGATACCGGCAGGGCGGGCGTTGGCTCGTTTCTCGGGGCTGATATTTCCCAACAGGGGGTTGGGGCCAACCGGGTTATCTTCCGGCAGGATGGCGCATTGCTGTCGTTGGGCGGAACCGAACAGCGTGGTTATGCCGGCTGCACCGCAGCAAGCTATTCAAGCAGCGCCATACCGGTTGCGGAACTAACCTCCGGGCGGAAAACGGTCTGCGTAAAAACCAATCGCGGCAATATCTCCGAATTCTGGCTGATTGGCCAAAGGGATACCACACTCGGGGTTAATTATGTAACCTGGAGAGAATAGAGCCATAAAAATCAAAAGGCGGGGTCCGGATACGGACCCCGCCTTTTTGCTGACTTTTGGCCAGGGCTGATGGTCTTCCCCGCATGATCGCCGGAATCGCTCGCTAATTTCTTGAATCGGCAAAGCGGTTCCGGCGATCATGCGGGTGGATTATCCAAAAGATTTTCGGATTGCGCTTTAAGGCGTTTTGCGTTTGATTTGAATCGGTTTTACCATTGAACGCGATTGTTTCACAATCACTGCCTCAATGGTAAAACCGACAGGTGGTTCAGATAAAACGCAAAACACTTTAATGCAGCTTGGTACCCACATCCTTGATCGCGGCATCGATCAGCGCATTGGCATCTTTCGCGGCCATGTTCTTGGCGATCACATCGCTGGCTGCGGCAATGGCCACGGCCACGGCCTTGTCCTTCACCTCGCGCACCGCCGCATCCTGCGCCGACTGGATCTGGTCTTGCGCCGCCACCAAACGCCGGGCGATGGTTTCTTTCAGGTCCAGCTTGGCCTGTTCCGCCGCGGTTTCGGCCTCGGCCTTGGCCTGGGCCACAATCGCTTTTGAGTGCTCGGCCACCTCTTTGCGCTTGCGCTCAAACGAGGCCAGAATGGTTTTGGCTTCCTCCTGAAGCGCGCGCGCTTCGTCGATTTCGGTGCGGATCCCCTCTGCGCGGCCATCCAACATCTTGCCGATTTTTTTAGGCACGGCCAGATAAAACAGCAGCACAACCACCAGCGTAAAAGCAATGACCACCGGAAAGTTGGTGTTGTTCAGGTCAAAAAAACCTTTCTTCGCAGCATAATCTTCCGCCGCCAGTGCCGGCGTGGCCAAAGCCAGCAGCGCCGCTGTGAAAAGAGCTTGATAACGCATGATCCTAGCCTTTCATTCGTGCGGTAACGGCTTTTTTGACCGCTGCATCATCAGATACAGAAGGCATCAGCGCCATCACAACTTCGCCTGCGGTGGCGGTCGCCACCTCACGCACATTTTCAGCCGCGCTTTCACGGATAACCGCAATCGCCTGCTCGGATTCCGCAGTTTTTGCCGCGATTTCCGCATCGGCTTTAGCCACGGCCTTATCCAGCTCTTTCTGAATCTCCGCCTTGGTTTTGGCCGCGATTTCCTGCGCCTCACCCCGGGCCTGCTTCAGCGCGGTTTCATATTCAGCCTCGGCCTCTTCGGCCTGCTTTTTGAAATCGCTCGCCTGCGCCAGATAATCACTGATCATGGCATGGCGCTCTTCAAGCACCCCGCCAATGCGTGGCAAAATCACTTTCGCCACAATGAAATAAAGCACAATAAGCGCCAGAACCAGCCAGAATATCTGGTTGGGAAATGTCGCGAAATCAAGCTGCGGCATGCCAACCTTGGCCTCTTCCGCCGCGCCTTGGGCTATTGTATCAGATGCCATTGCATCCTCCATAAGCTAGTTGAGCCAAAATGGCCCGCCGCTCCGCCGATGGCCCAACAGAGCCACCGGCAAATTCGGAAACTGCCAGCCTATTGTGCAAACATCAGCAGCAGCGCAACGAGGAACGAGAAGATCCCCAGTGCTTCGGCAAAAGCGATACCGATAAACATGGTTGCGGTCTGACCACCGGCCGCAGCCGGGTTGCGCAAAGCGCCAGAAAGGTAGCTGGCAACAACATTGCCCACCCCAACGGCAGCACCGCCCATGCCGATCGTTGCAAGCCCTGCACCGATCATTGCGCCCATTTGGGCCAGATCACCCGTAATTGCATTTTCCATTTGATTTCTCCTTTTTGGAATAGCTGGAATTTGGTTCTACCTAGTGCCCCGGATGCAGCGCATCATTGAGATAAACACAGGTGAGAATAGTGAAAACATATGCCTGGATAACCACCACAAGCATTTCAAGCCCGATCACCGCCATGATGCCGCCAATCGGTGCCAACAGCCCGAGGCCAAGCGGGGTATAAGCCGCCAATACCGCGGCAAAACCGGCAAATACCTTGATCACCGCATGACCGGCCATCATATTGCCCGCCAAACGAATGGAATGACTGACCGGGCGCACGAAATAAGAGATCAGCTCGACAATCGCCAGCACCGGGCGCAGGGCCATTGGGGCTTCGGATATCCAGAAAATCTTCAGAAAACCGGGGCCGTTTTTGACAAAGCCAATCACCGTTACCGAAATGAAAACCGCCAGCGCCAGCGCCCCGGTGACCGCGATTTGCGACATCACCGTATAGCTATAGGGTAGAATGCTCAGCACATTGGTAAACAGGATCAGCAAGAACAGGGTCATGATATAGGGGAAGTATTTCAGCCCGGCTTCACCGGTGATATCCACCACCATGCTGCGCACAAAACTGTAAAGCACCTCGGCAATGGATTGCCCACGTCCAGGCACCACCGCGCGCTTGCGGGTGGTCAGCACCATCAGCAGCACAATCGCCACGATGGCAATGCCAAGCCACAGGGTGACGTTGGTGGGGGTATACCAGTGGATCGGCCCCTCGCCAAACAGCGGGGTAACCTCAAACTGCTTCATCGGATAGACGTTCAGTTTCGCCCCGCCAGCAACCGCTTCTTCAACAGCATTTTCCGCCACGATCAAACCCTTCAGTTCTTTGCACCCGATACCGGGTTATTGTTTCTCTTCCAAAGCCTCGGCTTCGGCCTTGCGCTGGTAGGCGGCTGCGGTTTGCATCATCACACGCACTCCGGCCGCAAAGCCCAGCAAGGTAAATACCACCACAAACAAAGGCGAAAGCCCCGTCCATGCATCCAGTGCCAGCCCCATCACCACCCCGATCGCCATGCCCGTCGTGAGCTCGACAATCATCTGCCATGCCGGGGCCGCCCCGGAATACTTCCCCGCATCATGCGTCTTGCGCGTCGGCTCCGCCTGTGCCGCTTCCAGCTTTTTTGCCAGAGCTTTCAGGCGCTCGGGGTCAGGATTTTCGCTCATCGCGCCACATCCTTCCATTTCCAGCACAAGATTCCCCATGCGGGGGATTTCTGCGCACACTATGGGCCAGAAACCGCCAAGTCAAGAAACAGTTTTTCTTTGTGAAATACTTGTATCATATTGTTTTCAATGGAAATTTCACCGCATCCAGCATGTTTGCCAAGCCGGGCGCAAAACTTTTTTCACCACCATGTGGTAACAACAATAAACCGCTTGGTTGACCATTCCACTGCGCTTATGATAGTCAACAACATGGTTGATAATCCCAAAACCCCGCTTGATCTCACCTTTGCCGCCTTGGCTGACCAAACACGCCGCGCCATCCTTGGCCAGTTGCTGGAGGGGGACCTAACGGTCAAAGCAGTAGCTGAGCGTTACGAGATGTCGCTTGCGGCAATCTCAAAACATTTGCAAATTCTCAGCCGCGCCGGGCTGATCAGGCAGGTCAAGCAGGGCCGCGAAAAAATATGCCAGCTTGAGCCGGGCGCCCTGCGCGCCGCCTCGTTATGGATGGAAAGCTTTGGCTTTTTCCCGGATGATTTCTTTGACGGGGTCGAGGAAGAGCTGGAAGCCCTCGGCCTTTCTCAGGTTTCCTGACGCAAAATATCCGTCACCAATACCTGTATCGCCACCGCCCCCAGCACCTGCTGCGCCGCGCCGTTCAGCGCCTTGCGCAGATCATTCATTTTTTCGCCCGAGGTAAAGGCTCCGTTAAATCCGCCGGTATTGGCATGGCGAAACAGCACCTGCAAAAACGCATCACGCAGTTTTGGCTCCCGGTCATAAACGTCAGCAGAATAGCCGGCCTGCACTTCAATCGAAAGTGACAGCACCACCAGCGAGATCACCTGATCATCACTAACAATCGGCACGATCATCTGCCGCTGGAGCGCCACATACTCCGGCCCGCCGCCAAAAGCCTCGCCTTCCGCCGCGATCTCCTCGCCTGCGGTTGGACCCTCGCTTGCAGCGGCTTCTTCAGGGCAGGTCTCCGCCTCGCAAAGGGCCATCTCTTCCGGCTCAGGTGGTGGCGGGCGCAGGAAAAGCCCAGCCCCGACTCCGCCTCCGGCTCCCAAAAGCAGCAGGATTATCGGCAATAGTTTTTTCATCTATTTCGCCTTTCTAGAATGGCGCCAGGATTTCAAGTATCTGCTGCCCATAGCGCGGCGCTTGTACATCTGACACCATACCGCGCCCACCATAATAAATCCTTGCACCTGCCATTTTATCGTAGGTGATGGTGTTTTGCCGCGAAATATCCTCCGGGCGGATAATTCCGGTGATCTGCAAATCGCGCAGCTCGCTGTTCACCCGCACCTCCTGCGTGCCGCGCACCACCAAATGTCCGTTGGGCAACTCCTGCACCACCGTGGCGGCAATGCGCAACATGATCTGCTCATTCCGGTTAATCGAACCTGAACCAGCGGTATTGGAGGCCGAATTCAACCCCACGGCCGGGTCGGTGACATTGCGGCCAATGCGGGCGTCAATCACCTCGGGAATGCCGATCAAATCGGCAATCGCCATGTTTTCACCGGCACTGCGCGTGCGCTCGGAACTGTTTTGCAATTTGGCACGATCGTCGATATCAATGATGATGGTCAGGATATCTCCCAGCCGTGCCGCGCGCCTGTCACCAAACAGCGAGGCCGGGCCGGAGCGCCAGAGCGAGCCTTGCTCATAGACCTCGCGCCGGGGCGTGGGCGGGGCAAGTGCCATCGCCGCCCGCTCTGCCGCCAGATTAGCCTCGATGCCGGAATCAACCGCGCTCAGCTGCGGGCCACGGCCAACCTCGTTCAGCCGTTCAAGGCAGCCGCCAAGCAACGTAACAACAGAAAAAAGGAGAAATAATCGCTTCATAGGCCTACCTCGATAATACCATCCGCGCCAACGCGGCCAAAAATCACTGATTTGGAATCCATGTTCATCACCCGCACCCGCTCACCAACGCCCGCCCTGTCCAGCACCCGGCCTTCGGAATAGATCGTCAGCGCACCGCGGCTAAAGCGCATTACCACCGCCTGATTGCGCTCCAGAATCGCCGGTGCGCCCAGCGCATCCAGCATGATCGGCCGGCCCGGATAGATATTCACCCGCGCCTCCATGCCGATCACTGCTTCCAGCGCCGAATAAGCCCCAAGGGTGTCTGCCTCCGCCAGGGCGACCATCTCAGCGCTGATCACCGTTTGCGCCCGGATACCGCTCAAAGCGATCACGCTTTGCGCAAAGCCCGGCGAGGCCCAAAAGACCAATATAAACCCCAGCCAGCGCATTAGCGGATCTGCGTGGTTGCGCCGAGCATCTGGTCGGCAGCGGAAATCACCTTGGCGTTCAGTTCATAACCGCGCTGCGCCTCGATCAACTGGGTGATCTCGCGCACCGCATCCACTGATGAGCCTTCCAGATAGCCCTGCCGGAAGGTGCCGCGCCCCTCCTCCCCTGCCGCGCCGACTTGCGGCGCGCCCGAGGCGTTGGTCTCGCGATAATAATTGTTGCCCGCCGCTTCCAGCCCGGCTTCATTGGTAAAGGTCGCCAGTGTGATCTGGCCGAGCAATTCCGGCTCCACCTGATCATCAAACATCGCATAAACCTCCCCATCGGGCGAGATATTCACCCCCCGCGCACCGTCGGGAATGGTAATATTGGGCACAATCGGAAAGCCCTCGGCCGTGACCAAAAGCCCGTCGCCGGTCATTTTCATCGCCCCGTCACGGGTAAAGCCGGAGGTGCCGGAAGGCAGGGCGATTTCAATATAGCCATTGCCCTCGATCGCCACATCCAGCTCGCCGCCGGTTTGCGAACTGGCCCCTTGCTGCACATTCATCATCACCGCCGAGGGGCGCACCCCCATGCCGATCTGCACCCCAACCGGCAAAACCGCCCCCGAGGCCGCGCTGACCGAGCCGGGCGCCTGGACCTGCCGATACATAAGATCGGCGAATTCAGCCCGGCGGGCATTATAAGCGGTGGTGTTCATATTGGCGAGGTTGTTGGATATCACCTCGACCCGCATCGCCTGGGCATCCATGCCGGTGGCGGCTATTTGTAAAGCGTCCATCTTGATCTCCTATGCGCGTTGGCCAAGGGTCCGCGTCACATTGCGGATCCGTTCATTTTCATTTTCCAAAAACTTCATGCCCATCTCGTAGGTGCGCTGCACCTCGATCATCCGGGCCATCTCGGTTACCGGGTTCACGTTTGAACCCTCGATAAACCCCTGCAAAACCACAGCGCCCGCCATGGCGACCGGCTCTTGATCCCCGGGGTTGAAAAGCGTGCCAAACTGGCGGGTAAGCGCGCTTTCATCCGCCACTTCATAAATGCCCACCTGCGCCAGCGGGTTGCCATCAGCCGAAACCGTGCCATCTTGCGACACGCTCACCAATGCCGCATCAGGCGGAATGAAGATCGGCGCGCCGCCCAAATCGAGCAGGCGCAACCCATCGGGGTTGACCATCTCATTCTCGGTATTGAGCGCAAAAGCCCCGGCACGGGTCAGGCGGTTGCCCTCCGGGGTTTCCACCATGAAATACCCTCGGCCCTGAATGGCGAGATCCATCGGGTTGCCGGTCTGGCTGACATTGCCCTGGGTAGGGTCTGAAAATCGCGCGCGGGCGGCGGCCATGGCCACCCCGCCGCCTTCATTGGGCAGCGCCTGCACCATTTCGGTAAAAACCACCCCCTCGCGGCGAAAGCCGGTGGTGGAAATATTGGCCACGTTATTGGCCACAACCTGCATTTCCTTCCACAGGCCCGTCTGGCGGGAAAGGGTTACATATCCGGCGGTTTCCATAGCGTCTCCTTACTGCCCGGCAATCCGGGTGATGATCTGGTCATTGAAAAAGGCCACCAACAGCTGGGCCGAGTAGCTCATCGACAGCCAAAACACCGCCACAATAGCCCCCAGTTTTGGCACGAAGGTGAGGGTAAGCTCCTGAATCGAGGTCAGCGCCTGAAACAGCCCGATCAACAGCCCGACCACCAGCGCCACACCCAGCACCGGGGTGGAAATAGCCAGGGCCATCCACAACGCCTCGCGCAGCACATCAAGCAGATCACCCTCGCTCATCAGACCGGCATTCTCAAAATTTCCTGATAGGCTTCAACCACCCGGTCGCGCACGCTGACCGCTGTTTGAATGGCTATTTCGGAAGCGGCCAGCGCTTCGACCACGGTTTGCGCATCGGCCTTACCGGTCATCCCGGCAATGGCGGCGTTTTCGCCCGCTTGCATGGTGGCCATGAAATCGCTGGCCATTTCGGCAAACAGGTTGCTTCCCTCGCCTTTTGGCCCGTCTGGCCGGGCGATATTCTGGGCGTTGGTATATAGCTGTGAAGCAATGAATGGATTGGTTTCCATGGGTTAGCCTTTCTTTACTTGTCTTTCATGCGGTCCAAAAACACGGTTTTGGATGTTGCGAAAAAATTATCGTCTCAGCAGTTCGAGGATCGAGGACGCCATCTGCCGGGACTGGTCAAACATCTTCAGATTGGCCTCATACGAGCGCTGCGCCTCGCGGGCATCAGCGATTTCGACCATCAGGTCCACGTTGGAGCCTTGGTAATAGCCGTTTTCATCCGCCAGCGGGTGGCCCGGGTCAAACACTTGCGGCAACTCGGCATTGCTGAGCTGCACCCGCCCGGTTTTCACCGTGCCGCTGTTTTCGAACATTTCGCTCACCGCCTGAAAGCTGACGGTTTTGCTGCGAAAGCCC
The DNA here is from genome assembly GCA_015487255.1 of Paracoccaceae bacterium. Lineage (GTDB taxonomy): Bacteria > Pseudomonadota > Alphaproteobacteria > Rhodobacterales > Rhodobacteraceae > UBA3077. Next base: position 14,772 of record WFQA01000201.1, read on the forward strand.
GGCGTATCTATATTGGCGATGTTTTCCGACACCACCCGCAGCCGCGCCGCCTGTGCGGCCATGCCGGAGGCCGATGCGGCCATGCTTGAGCTTAAATCACTCATCAGGGTTCTCCCTTATTTGCGCCCCATACTGGTGCGAAGAATTTGTAAAGATTTCTGGTAAATACCGAGCGCCATGTCATATTGCTGGCGAATTTCAGCCGAGCGGATCATCTCGGATTCAAGCGAAACGGTGTTGCCATTGGGTGATTCGGTGCCAAACGGGCTGACAAAAACCGTCTCCGCCCGATTGCCGATATGCCCGGAGCGGGTGCCGCGCATTTCAAGCGCGGCGGTGGCTTCAAAGCTTTCGGCAAAAGGCACCAGATCACGGGCTTTATAGCCCGGCGTATCAGCATTGGCGATGTTTTGCGCGGTCAGCGCCTGGCGGTCACTCGCGTAGCGGGTCAGCCCGCTCGCCATCTGAAATATAGTCAGGTTTTCTATCATTCGGGGCTTCTCCTCCGATTTATTTGAACCAAGAATTAACCAGTCATGGTGAATAAAGGGTAACCAACAACCGAAATGGATACAGTTTTATGCTTTTTGATTTCACGCCCCTCACCAGCAAGCTTGCCCAGATTCGCCCCGTGCAGCGCTATGGCCGGGTTATCGGGGTTGATAGCGGCTCGATCAGCATCAAGGGGTTAAGCCTGCACGCCCGCGTGGGGGATCAAATCTCGATCGCGGCTAATGCCGGTGATACCCGTGGCGGAGAGATCGTGGCGCTGGCCCAAGACGAGGTGAGCGCCATGGCCTATGATTCGCCGCAAGGGGTGGCGATTGGAGACCTTGTCTGCCTTGAGGGTGAAAGCGGCGCCGCCGCCAGCCCATCATGGATCGGGCGGATTGTTGATGCTTTTGGCCAACCGCTTGACGGTAAGCCGCTGTTTCAGGGCGGCATCAGCGCGCCTTTGCACCGCACCCCGCCCGCTGCCGCCCTGCGCCGGCGCATGGGGGGGCGGCTCAACACCACGCTGGGGCTTTTTAACACCATGCTACCTTTGGCGCGCGGCCAGCGTATTGGCATATTTGCCGGGTCGGGGGTGGGCAAAACCACGCTGCTGGCTGATCTGGCCAAGGGGCTGGAGGCGGATGTGGTTGTGATTGGCCTGATCGGCGAGCGTGGCCGCGAGCTGCGCGATTTTGTTGAAGAAACCCTTGGCGCGGAGGGGATGAAACGCGCGGTGGTGGTGGCGGCGACCTCTGACCAGTCGCCGCTGATAAAGCGCCGCGCGGCATGGATGGCGATGGCCACCGCCGAGGCTTTTCGCGACCAGGGCAAGCATGTGCTGCTGTTGCTGGACAGTATCACCCGTTTTGCCGAAGCGCACCGCGAAATCGCCCTGACGGCGGGCGAGGCCCCGAGCCTGCGCGCCTACCCCCCCTCCACCGCCAACCAGATCGCGCAACTGGCCGAGCGCGCCGGGCCGGGGCCGCAGGGCAGCGGCGATATTACCGCTGTATTCAGCGTGCTTGTGGCCGGGTCCGATATGGAGGAGCCGGTGGCCGATATCACCCGCGGGGTGCTTGACGGCCATATCGTGCTGGAGCGCTCGATTGCCGAGCGCGGGCGGTTTCCGGCGGTGGATGTGCGCCGCTCGGTCAGCCGCTGCCTGCCCGGCGTGGCCAATGAGGGTGAGAATGTGCTGATCAACCACGCAAGGCGGATCATTTCCGCTTATGAAAAAGCCGCGCCGATGATCCAGACCGGGCTTTATGTGCGCGGCTCCGACCCGTTGGTTGACGAGGCGATCTCCTACTGGCCCAAGCTTGATGCGTTTTTCACCCGGGGGGGCTTTGAAAGCACCAATGACAGTTTTATCGAGTTCGCCAACCTGATGGGGCAGGCCGACCCCAACCATGTGCCCGAAGACCCGGTGCTGGAAAGCAGGCCGCATGAATACCCCGCCGGCTCGCTGGCCGCGCCGGATACCCCAGCACCCGAACTTGATGTGCGGATCAATACCGAAAACTATGGCGCTTCAACTTAATATTGTATCATGCCCCGCAAATGCACGCATTTGTTACGCAATCGCGGCCACGCTGGCAGATGATGACAGGTCAATAAAAAGCCGAAACGCTTTTGCCGGAGCCAAACACCCCACTCACTGCGCGCGCATCAGCACCTGCGTTTTATGTAGCCGCCGCGCGGCTTCGCGGGCGAGGATGTTTTTGCTATCCTCCGCGGCGAGCGGATCGCTGATTCGTGTGCTGATCTCGCCATCGGCCATCAATGCCAGATAGCGCCCGCAGCACACCCGCAAAAACGAGGTGAAATTGCCCAGATCATGCTCAGCATCGATCGATTCAAAATAGAGCCGGGTGATCACCTGATTGGTGGTCATGCCGTCTCGTCTGGCGATCTCTTTCAGAACCTGCCAGAAAAAGTTCTCCATGCGCACCGATGTCGCGACACCGTCAATTCGCAACGATCTGGTTTTACTGGTCCACAGATCACTTTCTGCATCTATAAACAGCTGGCACATGGAGAACTCCTTGGTTTACAAAACAGCCAGAAACTGCGCCATCCATTGCGGATGCGCCGGCCATGCGGGGGCGGTTACCAGATTACCGTCGGTATGGGCCTCTGTCACTTCTATATCGGCATATTGGCCACCGGCGGCTTTTACTTCGGGCGCGCAGGCTGGATAGGCAGAGCAACCCCGCCCATCCAAAACACCTGCCGCCGCGAGCAACTGCGCCCCGTGGCAAATCGCGGCCACGGGTTTGTTTTGCTCAAAGAAATGCCGCACCATATCAAGCACGGCCTCATTCAGCCGCAGATATTCCGGTGCCCGCCCGCCTGGAATGACCAGCGCGTCATAATCGGCCGGGTTGATCTCGGCAAAACTGGCATTAAGGGCAAAATTATGGCCGGGCTTCTCGGTGTATGTCTGGTCACCCTCAAAATCATGGATTGCGGTTTTCACCGTATCCCCCGCTACCTTGTCCGGGCAAACAGCATCCACCCCGTGCCCCAATGTCAGCAACAGCTGAAACGGCACCATGGTTTCATAATCCTCGGTGAAATCCCCGGTGATCATCAGAATCTTCTTGCCCATATTTTCCTCCTGCTGGCTTTGCAACAATATAACAGGCATTTCCGGGTGCGGGTGTTATTGGTTTACTACAGGTTAAATATATGCTCACCCGCCCGCGCGATGCAAAAGCAGCAGTTCCACCCGCTTTAACTCACGCAACACCCGGTCGGCCTGAATTTGCGGCATGAAGCTCATTTTCATCATGGCCGCCATCAGCAGCAGCACGGCCGCGCTGATCCCCCATTTCAGCGCCGCAAGCACCTCAACCGCCGCAAAAAACTGCCAGGCCGCCCAGACTCCGGCCACAAACATGATCGCCTGTGTGATCATGATCACCCATGAAACCCAGCCGAGCTTGCCACGAAACAGCCCGGAGGCAAGGGAAAAATAGCCCAATTCTTCTGTCATGCGCATAATTTCCGTCTCTTGCTCGCTCAACCCTGCTTTGACCTGTTCATCAGTTCCTGACATGGTCATATCCTCTCAGATGCGGCTTCAAGCGGTTGCGGTTTATTACCTACAGCGAGGTCAAAACGGCCACTTCCCGCAAGCCTGTTTCCCATATATAATCCGAATTCTGGATAAAGGAAAGTCGGGGGCTTCAATGGAAGTTGAGATACAAATGCCTGAATGAAAACCTATTCAGCCCACTATCGAATAACCGGGGCGTCCTGAAAACCTGACACCTCAATAATTTATAAAGAGATAAACACGGGCAAGCGGGCCGCGCAATGCCATCAATTAACCTCAGAGGTTTCCACAGGCTGGAGGATACCTGGTTACCGGCCACAAGCTCAAAACCCACAGCGCGGCGCGCGCCCGGCCTTGCCACAGGCACGGTCGTAAACGCGCCGCTTGCGAAGCGGCCTTCTCATGTCTCACCCAACCAATGCCTCAAACATCTCACCGCGCTCTTCAAAACTTTCAAACTGATCAAAGCTGGCACAGGCCGGAGCGAGCAGGACCACATCTCCCGGCGCAGCCGCGGCTTTGGCGGCAGCCACGGCGACTTCCAGCGTGCCGGAAATCTCGTGAGGCACCGCGCCAAGCTGGGCGGCAAAATCCTGCGCTGCCTCGCCAATCAGATAGGCTTTTTTCACCCGGTCAAACATCGGGGCCAACCCGGTAATGCCGCCTTCCTTGGCCTGCCCGCCCGCGATCCAGTGAATATTGTCAAACGCCAAAAGCGCCTTGCCCGCCGCATCGGCATTGGTGGCTTTGGAGTTGTTGACAAAACGCACCCCGTTTTTCCGGCCCACCAACTGGCAGCGGTGCCGCAGCCCGCCAAAACCGGCCATCGCCACCTCGATCACTTTTGGCGCCAGCCCCAAATGCCTGCACGCCGCATAGGCCGCGCAGGCGTTTTGCTGGTTATGGCTGCCGGGCAACCCCTCAAAGCCGCGCATGTCGATCGATGCCACCTGTCGCCCCTTGCGCCACTCCACCAAAAACCCCTTGCGGGCAAACACGCTCCAGCCCTTGCCCTTGAGCTGGCGGGTGCTGCTGATCTCGATCACATTATCCCCCTCGCGGATGACATTGCTCAAAAACCGCCCCTCCGGCTCATCCACACCAATGATCGAGCGCTCCGGCCCGCCCTGGGTAAACAGCCGTTTCTTGGCGGCAAAATACCCGCCCAACCCCGCGTGGCGGTCCAGATGGTCGGGTGAAAGGTTGAGAAAAATCGCCACATCCGGTTGCAGGGTGCGCGCCAGCTCGGTCTGATAGGATGACAGTTCGATCACCACCACCTCGCCATCTGTTGCCGGTTCCAGGCTCAGCACAGCCTTGCCGATATTACCCCCAAGCTGGCTTGGCCGCTGCACATGCTGCAAAATATGGTGCAATAGCGCCGAGGCGGTGGATTTGCCGTTGGAGCCGGTAATGCAGACCACTTTCGGGTAGCGGTCAAACCCACCCCATTCATCAGCGGCGAAGGATTGGAAAAACAGCCCGATATCGTTATCCACCGGCACCCGCGCCGCCCATGCGGCCTGAATGGCCTTGTGCGCCTCGGGGTAAAGGTGCGGAATGCCCGGCGAGGTGATCAGCACATCCAGCGCCTCCGCCTCGCGCTCGCGGCTCAGCTCCGCCACCTCAAACCCTTCCACCTCTGCCAGCGCGCGCGAGGCGGGGTTGTCATCCCAACATACCGGCACCGCCCCCCCGGCCTGCAAGGCCATCGCCGTCGCCAGCCCCGTGCGCCCAAGCCCGAGCACGCCAACACGCTTACCGCTATATCCTTTGACCGGGATCATAAATACACCTCAAATGCAGGGCGGGGTTCAGCCCACCATCACACTACACCGCAAAACCGCTCTAGCGCAATTTCAGCGTCGCCAGCCCGATCAATGCCAGAATCAGCGAAATAATCCAGAACCGGATCACGATCTGGCTTTCCCCCCAGCCGCGTTTTTCAAAATGATGGTGGATAGGTGCCATCAAAAACACCCGCTTGCCGGTCATTTTGAAATACACCACCTGTATCACCACGCTCAAAAGCTCCACCACAAACAGCCCGCCGATGATCGCCAGCACGATCTCGTGCTTGGTTGCCACTGCTATTGCCCCCAGCGCCCCGCCCAAAGCCAAAGAGCCGGTATCGCCCATAAACACCGCTGCAGGCGGCGCATTATACCACAGAAAGCCCAATCCCCCACCTATGAGCGCCGCCACGAAAACGGTGAGTTCGCCCGTGCCAGCCACATAATGCACCTCCAGATAATCGGAAAAATCCGTCCGCCCGACAAAATAAGCGATAATGCCAAAAGACCCGGCAGCAATCATCACCGGCATCACCGCCAGCCCGTCCAGCCCGTCGGTGAAATTCACCGCGTTGGCCGCGCCGACAATCACGATCATCACAAAGGGGATATAGAGAAAGCCAAGGTTCAGCAGCGCATCCTTGAAAATCGGAAAGGCCAAAACCCCGGCCAGATCAGGGGTTTGCAGCTGCAACACCCAATACCCGGCAATGGCGGCAATGATAAAGCCCAGCAAAAGCCGCACCCGCCCCGGAACCCCTTTGTGGTTTTGCTTCGAGACCTTCAGATAATCATCCCAAAAGCCAATCAAACCAAAGCTATAGGTCACAAACAGCACCATCCAGACATAGGGGTTGTCCAACCGCGCCCAAAGCAGGGTTGCAACCAGTATCGCGCCCAAAATAAGCGCCCCGCCCATGGTCGGTGTGCCCGCCTTGGCCAGAATATGGCTTTCCGGCCCGTCTTCGCGAATCGGCTGGCCCTTGCCCTGACGGCTGCGCAACAGGTTGATCAGCGGCTGGCCAAAGATAAACCCAAAGATCAGCGCGGTAAAAAACGCCCCCCCCGAACGGAAGGTGATATATTGAAACAGGTTGAAAAACCCGGCATCAAACCACTCTGGCAAAAAATAAAACATTCAACCCACCCCCCCGGATTCCACCTGGCTCCCCGCATCGCCCAAATTTTTGAGCGCGTCAACGACTATCGCCATTTTCATACCAAGCGAGCCCTTGACCATAATCACATCCCCCGCCCGCACCTGCCGCCCGACCTCAGCGGCCAGTTCTGCCGCATCCGCTGCCGTCAGCCCTCTGTTTTCAAACGGCACATTGGCCATCAGCGGGCCAACAGTGTGGATGATATCAATGCCTTTGGCCTTATCGGCCAATGCCTTATGCAGCGCCGCGCCCGCTTCGCCCAGCTCCAGCATATCCCCAAGTATCGCCACCCTGCGCCCCGGCTGCCCGGCGAGGGTTTTCAAGGCGGCCCCCGTGCTGGCCGGGTTGGCATTATAGCTTTCGTTGATCAGGGTGAAAAATCCATCCAGCCCCTGTGGCCCAAGCGGGATTTTGGCCCGCGCTCCCCGCCCCTCGGTCGGGTGCCAGCCCGCCAGGGCCAGCGTGGCGCGGGCAAGATCGGCCTTCAGCGCATAAAGCCCGGCCAGCACCCCAAGGGCGTTTTGCGCCAGATGCATGCCTTCACCACCAAGCTTGAATATAACCTCGCCAGACGGGGTATCCGCCCGCACCACCGTGGTGCCATCACCAATGCTGCATGAGATCAGGCGAAAATCAACCCCCGCGCCGACACCAAAGCGGACCACCTCCGCCTGCCCCGCCGCCTTGGCCAATATCGGATAGGTTGTAATATCCGCGTTCAGAATCGCCACGCCACCCGGCTCCAGCCCTTTGAAAATCGCGCCCTTCTCGGCGGCGATCCCCTCAACACTGTCAAAAGCCGCCAGATGCACCGGGGCCACGGTGGTAACCAGCCCTACATGCGGGCGCGCCATGCGGGCCAGTGGCGCGATCTCGCCGGGGTGGTTCATGCCGATCTCGATTACCGCGATATCGGTATCGCGCGGCATGCGCGCCAAAGTCAGCGGCACGCCTTCGTGGTTATTATAGCTTTTCTCGGCCACATGGATCTTGCCCTGCCCTTTCAGCGCCACCCGCAGCATCTCCTTGCTGCCGGTTTTGCCCACCGAGCCGGTAATCGCGATCACGCGTGCCTGTGTGCGGGCACGGGCCGCAATACCCAGCGCCTCCAACCCCTTCAATACATCATCCACCAGCAAAAGCGGCGCAGCTTCAAGGCCTTCGGGCACCCGCGAGACCAGGGCCGCCGCCGCGCCTTTTCGCAAGGCTTCGGCCACAAAATCATGCCCGTCACGGCTGGCCTGCAGGGCCACAAAAATATCACCCTTTTGCAGGCTGCGGGTATCTATCGACACCCCCCCCGCCTGCCAGTCCACCGCGCAATGGCCTCCCGTGGCGGCCACGGCCTCATCGCGGGTCCAGAGCCGGCTCACAGCTTGCCCTCCAGCGCGGCCACGGCCACGGAAGCCTGCTCGGCATCGTCAAACGGAAATACATCCGTGCCGATGATCTGGCCGTTTTCATGGCCCTTTCCGGCAATCAGCAGCGTATCACCCGGCTGCAGGGCATCCACCGCGCGTAAAATAGCCTCGGCGCGGTCGCCGACCTCATAGGCTCCGGGGCAGGCCGCCAGCACCTCGGCGCGAATGGTTGATGCCTCTTCACTGCGCGGGTTGTCATCGGTCACAAACACCAGATCGGCATGCGCGGCCGCCGCCGCTCCCATCATCGGGCGCTTGCCTTTATCGCGGTCCCCACCGGCGCCAAATACCACGATCAGCCGCCCCAGCACATGCGGGCGCAGCGATTGCAGCGCGGTGGCCAGCGAATCCGGTGTGTGGGAATAATCAACGAATATCTTCGCCCCGTTGGCGCGGGTTGCCGCCAGCTCCATGCGGCCACGCACGGTTTTGATCTGCGGCAGGGTTTCAAACACCGCTTCCGCATCCTCACCAAGGGCAATGGCCAGCGCGGCGGCCATCAGCACATTGCTGGCCTGAAAACCGCCGATCAAGCCAAGGCGGGTGGTAAAAACCCGCCCCTGCCAGGAAAACCGCATATCCTGCCCGGCGCTGTCAAAACGCTGGTTGAGGATACGCATTTCGCACCCCTCGCCCATTCCGAGCGAGATCACCCGCTGCCCGCGCCCCTCACTCACCAGCCGCATGGTCGGGCCAAAACTGTCATCCATATTGATGACCGCGGTTGTCCCCACCGGCAGCACCCGCTCAAACAGCCCGGCCTTGGCGGCGAAATAATCACCAAAGCTCGGGTGATAATCCATGTGGTCGCGCGAAAGGTTGGTGAAAGCCGCCGCCTCCAGCACCACCCCGTCCAGCCGCCGCTGCTCCAGCCCGTGGGAGGACGCCTCCATCGCCGCGTGGGTCACACCCTGCGCCGCCAGATCGGCCAGCAGCTTGTGCAGGGTGATCGGCTCGGGCGTGGTGTGGCTGAGCTTGGCGCTGACCGCGCCCTCCACCCCCACGGTGCCGAAATTAACCGCCATGCGGCCCAGCTCTTCCAGAATTTGCCGATGAAAATTCGCCACAGAGGTTTTGCCATTGGTGCCGGTGATCGCCACCATATGCCGGGGCTGCAAAGCATACCAACGCGCCGCCGCCACGCTGAGCGCCAGCCGGGCATCCTCGGCCAGCAGCACCGGGTAATCCGGGTTATCCAGTATTTCCAAACCCCTGGTATCGGTCAATACCGCCACCGCGCCCATGCGCATTGCATAGCTGGCAAATTCCGCCCCGTGGGTATTCACCCCCGGCATGGCGCAAAACAAATAGCCCGGTTTGGTATCGCGGCTATCCACACACAAATCGGTGAAATGCAGATCACCACCCCAAAGGCCCGCCTTGCTGACCAGCTTCTCCAGCCCGAGATCGGTGAGCGATTTTGGCATGTTTTCCTCAATTGCTGGTCAGGAGAATCGATGTTTGAGGTGTTTCATTATTCTGGTTCGGCCGCAAGCCCAACAGCGGCGCAATCCGGCGGATCACCTCTGCCGCAACCGGCACTGCGGTCCAGCCGGCGGTGCGGCGGTCCTCGTCCAGCACCGAAATTTCCGGCTCGTCAAGCGATACGATCAGCACGTATTGCGGGTCACTCATCGGAAAGGCCGAGGCAAAGGTGCTCAGCACCCGCCCCTCCATATACCCGCCCTCGCGCGCCGGTTTATCAGCGGTGCCGGTCTTGCCGCCCACATCATAACCCTCAACCGCGCCGAGTGAGGCCGTGCCGCGCTCGACCACCTGCCGCATCATATCGCGCAGCGCAAAAGATGTCTCGCGCGAGATCACCCGGTCCGCCTCGGTGGGTGGGGTATAGTTGTTGAGCAGGGTCGGCTGCACCCGCAATCCGCCATTGACCATCGCCGCATAGCCAGCAGCAAGATGCACCGGCGTAACGGCAATACCGTGGCCGTAAGAAATGGTCATGGTCGAGATTTCAGACCAGCGCGGCGGCAAAAGCGGCCTGGCGCGGCGCACTTCGGGCAGCTCCAGCGCGGTGATATCAAACATGCCAAGCTGGCGCAAAATATCCTGCTGCGCCTCGGCCCCGATTGAAGCCGCCAGCCGGGCCGAGCCGATATTGGAGGATTTAACAATCACATCACGCAGCGAAAGCTGCGGGCCGTAATTGCGGAAATCCTTGATCCTGAAATTGCGCCAGACCAGCGGGCCGGAAGTATCAACCATGGTATCGGGGCTGGCCGCCCCGGTTTCCATCGCCAGCGCGGCGGTGAATATCTTGAAGGTCGAACCAAGTTCATAAGTGCCCTGTGCGGCGCGGTTAAATAGCGGGCTGTCAGCCGGGTCGCCGCTCACCGGCGGGGCGGGGCGGTAGTTCGGGTCAAAATCCGGCAATGAAACCATGGAGATGATGCGCCCGGTATTGGCCTCCATCAACACGCCGATGGCGGCTTTGGCATTCATCAGCCGCATGCCGCCCTCCAGCACCTGCCGCATGGCCGATTGCACGCTCAGATCAATGGAAAGCGCCAGCGGGCGGCCATCATTGGCCGGGTCGCGCAGGTATTCGTCAAACTGCAATTCCACCCCGGCCACCCCGACCAGCTCTGCCGAGCGGGTGCCCTCATTGCCAAAACGGGTGCCGCCGAGAATATGCGCGGCAAATGCCCCGTTGGGGTAAAGCCGCAACTCGCGCGGGCCAAGGTTCAGCCCCGGCTCGCCGAGATCCAGCACCATCTGCTGCTGCTCGGGCGAAAGCCGCGACCTGACCCAGACAAATGTGCGCTTGCCGGTAAATTGCTGCAGCAGCTTATCCGCGTCCAGTTCCGGGAATATCCGCATCAGCCCGTCAACCGCGCCCAACGGGTCGGCCATGTTTTGCGGCGTGGCATAAAGCGAGGCGGTGCGCAGGTTGGTGGCCAGAATAGCCCCGTTGCGATCAACGATATTGGCGCGCTGGTTGATGATGGCTGCCGCGTGCGGGCGCGCGGGCGGCTCGACCGGCTCTTGCAGCGCCACCATGCCCATTTTGACCCCCACCGCCACGAAGGCCAGCCCGAATACCCCGGCCATCAGCCCAAGGCGCAGTTCGGCCCGCCGCTTTTCACGCTGGCGCTGCTTGCGCAGGCGCGCGGCGCGCTCCTCGGCCTCGACCAGGCTTGGGTCCACCCCTTTGCTGCGGGCTTTTAATATACGCGCCAGCGGGCGCAGCGGGCGGCGGACCTCCATCACAGCCCCCCCGCCGAAATCTGCTGGACCACCGCCTCGGCAGAGCCGGCCTCGGGTGGAAAGCTCACCTGCCCGACATCAGCGAAATTTGTCGCCTCGATTGGCATCAGGCGCAGCTCGGTGTAATAGGTTTCGGCCAGCGCCCGCAGCCGCTCGGGGCGGTTCAGATAAGCCCATTCGGCCCCCAGCACCGCCAGCGCCGCGCGCTCGCGGTCAATCGCGCGGGAGAGCTTGGCCACCCGGTTTTCAGCCTCCTGCACCCGGTAATTCACCTGATAGGTCCAGCTTGCCGCCAGCACCACCACCACCCCGGCCATAAGGTAAAGAAAGGTTTTCATAATATGCCTCCGAGGCTCAAATCAATATCCGGCATACCGATCTCGCCCGGGGCAGTGATCGCCGCCGGGGCGGAAAGCCGCCGGGCAATGCGCAGCCGGGCCGAGCGGGCGCGCGGGTTGGTCATGCATTCTTCCGGGCTGGCCTCGATCGCCTTGCGGGTGACGCGCTCAAATCTCGGCGCATCAGCGACGGATTCGGGCGCGTAGCGGTTGGCGCGCGGTGCATTGCCCGAGCGGAGTTGCATGAAGCGCTTGACCATCCGGTCCTCCAGCGAATGAAAGCTGACCACCACCAGCAACCCCCCGGGCTTGAGCGCGGCTTCGGCGGCATTCAGGCCACGGGCCAATTCTCCCAATTCGTCATTCACGGCAATGCGCAAAGCCTGAAAGCTGCGCGTAGCCGGATGCGGCTGGCCGGGCTTGGGGTGAGGCAGGCATTTTTTTATGATTTCAGCAAGCTGCAACGTGCTGGATATTTCACCCTCTTTGCGCGCCATCACAATCGCCCGGGCAATACGGCGGGATTTACGCTCCTCGCCAAAACGAAACAGGATATTGGCGATCAGCTCTTCATCGCCCCGATTAACCACATCCGCCGCTGACGGGCCGGATTGCGACATGCGCATATCCAGCGGCCCGTCACGCATAAAGGAAAACCCGCGCGCGCCTTCGTCGATCTGCATCGAGGAGACGCCGATATCCAGCACCACCCCGTCAAGCGGCTCATCAGCCAGCCTGTCCAGGTCGCCAAAACGGCCATGGATCAGGCTGATGCCAGCAGGAAGCTCGGGGTTGCGCGCCAGCACGTCCGGGTCCTGATCGATGCCGATCACCCGCTCCGCCCCGGCAGCCAGCAGCCCGCGCGCATAGCCGCCATTGCCAAAGGTGCCATCGAGCCACAGGCCCCGCACCGGGGCGCATTGCTCTAAAATGGGTTGCAACAGCACCGGAATATGGGGCGCGGCCAGCATTGCCTAAGCCTCCGCCGGCTTGCGGTTGAGCAGCATGAAGGGGTTGATCGCGTCATCCTCCTCATCCTGATCGTAATATATATCGTGATCCCAGATCTGCAGGTGGTCCGCACTGCCGACAAACACCGCCGACGCGCCGATATCGAAACGCGCGCGGATATCCTTGCGCAGGATGATGCGGCCATTGTCATCCACCTGCACCTTTGTCGCTTTATGGATCAGCTTGCTTGCGGCCTTGTCCCGGTCCGGGCCATATTCCATTTCCAGTATCCCGGCCCTGATCTTGGTATAGGCCTCGATGGTAAAGCCGCGCAGGCAATGCTCGTGGCTTTTGGAGTGGATCAACATCATGCCGGGGTTTTTGCCGTCAACGCAATCCGGGTCTCCCGCGGCGAGCACAGCACGATGCGAGGCCGGGAGTGATACCCGGCCCTTTGCATCGACCTTGCTGGTCAGCTCGTCATGGAAGCCTAGCTCCACCTGCCTACTCCTACCATGCCCCAAAATACAAACAGCGGATCATGTCTGCCCAACATGATCCGCCGCCTGTCCCGTTCGGGTCTCGCCCGACTGCATGCCACTTAACGTGTCTGCTCGCACTCGCGTCGGATCTTTTCTTTCGATGGAGGAAAGCGGTTGCCTGTATGAACCTGCCAATTTTTTTAGCTATAACTATACGCCGCCATTCCGTCCGTAGAGATTGAATAGCATAACGCAGCATGCCGGGCAATGCCTAAATTTGCCACTTTATGACACCCAATGGTTTTTAGGGTGATTTTTACGGCAATATCCCAACTCAAACCACAGCCTGTAGCGGAGCAGGCAAAATCAACCACTAGATATAGGTGGCATGAGCAAACCACCGGCTGACAGATTTTTTTCACAGCCCGGTGTATTTTACCGGATTCCAGCCAAATAGATGATTCGTTTTGGCCTTGACCGCAAGCCAAATCAGCGTAAAACCCCAAAATGCCCCGTTTTGCCTTTAAGCTCGAATATGACGGCAGCCATTTTGACGGCTGGCCCGAGGTGCAGGCCGCACTGGAAACGGCGCTGGCGGATCATGGCACCAGGGCGCGCCACCTCACCCCCGCAGAGCCGACCGAAGCCGGGGTGCATGCCAGCGCGCAGATCGTGCATTTTGATCTGGCGATGGCGCAAAACCCGCAGGCGCTGAAAATCGCCCTTGGCAAGAGGCTGCGCGGCACAGCGCTGGCGATTGTCGGGGCCAGCGCTGTGCCGGATGATTTTGACGCCGGCAAGGCCATTGAGCGCCACTATACCTATCGGCTGTTTTCGCGCCGCGCCACACTTACCTATAACAAGGGCACGATGTGGCGCATTGACAGCCCGCTTGATATCCGCGCCATGCGCGAGGCGGCGCATTATCTGATCGGCAAGCATGATTTCAGCAGTTTTTGCGCCCCCTGCAACAACGCGGCCACCCGGCTGACCGAGCTGCGCATGGAGACATCGGCCCATTCCAGCGGCACCGAGACCCGGCTGCATTTTCGCGCCCCGCATTTTTGCCCCGAGCAGGTGCGGCGCATTGTTGGCCTGCTTGAGCGTATCGGCAGCGGCGCCCTGCCCCCGGAAACCATGCTTGAAGTGCTGCGCGCCCGGCAATTTGATGCCAGCGCCCCGATTGCACCGCCGCGCGGGCTTTATCTTGATGATATCCGCTACTCCGAGGCGATCATGCAATCCGCCCACCTGCCATTGGAGCCAATAAAACATTTGGCCAGCGGCATCGGCGCGGCCATGCTCGAGCAGATGCCGCTGCCATTATTGGTGATCACCCGCAAGGGGCGCGTGGCTTACGCCAACCAGTTCGCCTTTGACCTGATCAAGGATCTGACCCCGCGCCAGCATTTCTCCGGCCTGTTTGAGGCCCCCAAATTCACCCGTGCGGTGGAGGCGGCGATTAAAAGCGGCAAAACCGGGCAGGTGCGGTTTTCAACCTCGGAAGGGCCGGAGCGGTTTTTCATCGCCCATATCGGGCTGTTGCCGGCGGGCAGTGAATTTGGCAAATCCATCCGGGTGATCGCCGCGATAGAGGAGCGCACGACAATGCTGAAATCCGAGCAGGTGCGCTCTGATTTTATTGCCAATGTCAGCCACGAGTTGCGAACTCCCCTAGCGACGATTCTGGGCTATATCGAAACCCTGCAAGGCCACGCCAAAGATGACCCGCAGGCACGGGAGCGGTTTTTGGCGGTGATGGCCAAGCAGGCAGGGCGGATGCAGAACCTCGTCAATGACCTGATGTCACTGAACCGGATCGAGATCGAGGAGCATAACCGCCCGACAGCCCCCTGCGCCCTGCCGGCACTGGTGCAAGAGGCGATCACCGCCGTGCATCCGCTGGCTGAAAAGCTGGGCACCGGGGTGCATGCCGCCCTCCCCCCCGATATGCCCGACATCCGCGGTGACCGTGAGCAATTGTTGCAGGTGCTGATCAACCTGCTGGAGAATGCGTTGAAATACGGCGGCCAACGCGAGGTGGTCAAGCTCGGCATCGCACCGGCCAGTACCGCGCACCCCAACCGGATCGGTCTCTGCGTGCGGGATTTTGGCCCCGGCCTTGCGCCAGAGCACCTGAGCCGCCTGACCGAGCGGTTTTACCGGGTGAACATCGCCAAAAGCCGCGATCAGGGCGGCACGGGGCTGGGGCTGGCGATTGTAAAACAC
>WFQA01000202.1 GCA_015487255.1 Paracoccaceae bacterium
AAAGAGGCGCAGGCGCTTGGCTATGCCGAAGCGGACCCAGTGGTGGATGTTGGCGGGATAGATGCAGCGCACAAGCTCTCCCTGTTGGCCGCCACCGCCTTTGGCAGCCGGGTTGCCTTTGACAAGGTCAAGATCGAGGGTATCGAGCGCATCACCCTGCAGGATATCAAAAACGCCGCCGACATGGGCTATAAGATCAAACTACTCGGCCTGGCCCAGCAAAATGCCGACGGGCTGGAGCAGCGCATGCAGCCCTGCCTGGTGCCCACCGATACGCCGCTCGGGCAGTTGGAGGGGGTAAGCAACATGGTGGTGGTCGAGGGGGATTTCATCGGCCAGACCGTCTATCAGGGCCCCGGTGCGGGTGAAGGCCCGACGGCAAGCGCGATCATGGGTGATATCATGGATATCGCGCGGGGGCTGAATATCCCGGCCTTTGGCCAGCCCGCCAGGGGGTTGGCGCAACCCAATAGCTCCTCCTCCGGCTCCGATGCCGCATATTACCTGCGCTTTAATCTGACCGATGCGCCGGGTACGCTGGCCAAACTGGCGGCGATATTAGGCACATACAAGGTTTCGATCAACCGGATGCACCAATATGGCCATGACGGCAAGGTCGCCCCGCTGGTGATTGTGACCCACAAAACCCCGCGCGCGCCGCTTAATGCCGCATTGGCGGAGATTTGCGCATTATCGGCCTCAAAGGCCGAACCGGTGGCCTTGCGTATCGAGAGCTTATAAAACGGCATGGATTTTACCCATAAGGAAATGAACCATGAAATATATCACAATACTCGCCACCACAGCCACGTTGCTTGCAAGCGCGGCATTTGCCCAGATGGTAGAGGCTGATGACGAAACCGTCGAAGCCCTGCGCCAGTTGGTGCTCAGCAATGGCGAAGAATGCGCCACTGTTACCGATATGCAGCCCGAAGGCGTGACCGGCCTGCGCCTGACCTGCCAAAAACAGCCAAATAATAGCGCAACAGCGGTTTATCTGATTGAAGTCAGTGACAACGGCCTTAGTGTAACCAGACAATAAACTCCATCTTACGGGAAAGGCCCAATATGCCCGACAACTCTCTTTACTCCGACCGGATGCTTTCGCTCGGGCTTGCCCGCGTATCCGAGCAAGCTGCCATTGCCGCGGCCAGGCTGGTGGGCGCTGGCGATGAAAAAGCCGCTGATCAGGCCGCGGTAGATGCAATGCGCAGCCAGCTCAACAAGCTGGATATTCGCGGCCGGATCGTGATCGGCGAAGGCGAGCGCGACGAAGCGCCGATGCTTTATATCGGCGAAGAGGTCGGCAAAGGCACCGGCCCGGAGGTCGACATCGCGCTTGACCCGCTTGAGGGCACCACGCTTTGCGCCAAGGATATGCCCAATTCATTGGCGGTGATCGCCATGGGGCCAAAAGGCTCGATGCTCTATGCCCCTGATACCTATATGGAAAAACTGGCGATTGGGCCGGGTTATCCAAAAGATGTGGTCACCTTGGCGATGTCTCCCGCCGAGCGGGTGCGCGCCTTGGCCATAGCCAAAGGGGTGGATGCCCACGAGATCATGGTCTGTCTGCTCGAGCGCCCGCGCCATGAGGCGATGATTCAGGAGATCCGCGAAACCGGGGCGCGTATCCGGCTGATCACCGACGGGGATGTGGCCGCCGTTATCCATTGCGCCGAGGTGGAAAAAACCGGGATCGACATGTATATGGGAGCGGGCGGCGCGCCCGAAGGGGTGCTGGCGGCAGCAGCGCTCAAATGCATGGGCGGGCAAATGTATGGCCAGCTTATTTTCCGCAATGAGGACGAACGCGCGCGGGCCCGCAAAACCGGGGTGGAGGATTTTGACCGGATATACGCGCTGGATGATCTGGTCTCCGATGATGTGATTTTTGCCGCCACCGGGGTTACCGATGGCTCGGTGGTTTCGGGCGCGCGGCGGGTGAATGGCTATCTGGAAACCGAAACCATCCTGATGCGCTCCAAAACCGGCTCGGTGCGGCGGCTGTTTTACCGGCAGAGAAACCAGTAATGGAAGAACCACCCAAACCAACCCGCCCTTACAGGCTGGTGCGCGCCGTGCTTTCTGCCTGGCTGCTGGTTTGGGGCGCGATGATTCTGGTGCTGGTCTGGACCCAGTTCAGCAGCCAGCCGCTGTTTAACTGGAAAATGTCGCTGGCCTGGATCGGCATATCGGTGCTCGGCTGGCTGCTGGTTTATCGGGTATTGCAGCGCCTGCGCAAACTCCCCCCCGAATGAGCGCCTATCTCGGAGTCGGGAAATCGCTCACCGGGCGGCGCTGGGTTGGGCCATCAGCCGAGGTCGAGCGGCAGGCCGAGGCGATCGCCCAGGCCACCGGCCTGCCGGACACCCTGTCACGCATTCTGGCCAGCCGTGGTGTGGCCACGGCGCAGGCCGAGAGCTTTCTGGCCCCGAGCCTGCGCGAGTTGATGCCCGACCCTTCTTCGTTGAAAGACATGGACAAGGCGGCAAAGCGGATTTTTGACGCGCTGCAAACCGGCCAGCGCATCGCGGTTTTTGCTGATTATGATGTGGACGGGGCCACCTCCGCCGCACAACTGCTGGGCTGGTTCGCCGCGTTTGGCAACAAGGCCACCCTCTACATCCCCGACCGCCTGACCGAGGGTTACGGGCCAAATGATACCGCCATGGGCATGCTTGGCAAGGATCATGACCTGATCATCTGCGTTGATTGCGGCACCGTGGCCCATGGGCCGATAAAGGTGGCGGTTGCAGCCGGGGCGGATGTGATCGTGCTGGACCACCATCTTGGCGAAGAGACCCTGCCGCCAGCGCTGGCCGTCGTTAACCCCAACCGGCAGGACGAGGTTTCCGCGCACGGCTATCTCTGCGCCGCCGGGGTGGTTTTTTTGACATTGGTGGCAGTTAACCGGCATATGCGTGAAGCCGGGCGCGCGGCGCCGTCACTGCTGGATATGCTTGATCTGGTGGCGCTGGGCACGGTGGCCGATGTTGCGCCGCTCATCGGTTTTAACCGCGCGCTGGTGCGCCAGGGGCTGAAGGTGATGGCCGGGCGCAAACGCCCCGGGCTGGTGGCGCTGGGGGATGTTGCCAAGATCAATGCCGCCCCCAAGGCCTATCATCTTGGTTATCTGCTTGGGCCAAGGCTGAACGCGGGCGGGCGCATTGGCAAGGCCGACCTTGGCGCGCGGCTGCTCACCACCCCGGATATACACGAGGCCGAAGCGCTGGCCGAGCGGCTGGATGTGCTCAATACCGAACGCCGCGAGATCGAGGCGCAGGTGCAGGCCGGGGCTGAAGCGCAGGCCGAGGAGCGCGGGCTGGACGGGCCGCTGATTTGGGCCGCGGGCCGGGGCTGGCATGCGGGGGTTGTTGGCATTGTCGCCTCAAGGCTGAAGGAAAAGTATAACCGCCCGGCGGTGGTGATCGGGATCAACGACGAAGGGCTGGGGCATGGCTCGGGCCGCTCGATCTCGGGGGTTGATCTGGGTGCGGCCATTGCGGCACTGGCCCGCGAGGGGCTTATCAAAAAAGGCGGCGGGCATAAAATGGCCGCCGGGCTAAGCGTGGACGAGGCTGGCATAGAAACCGCCATGGCGGCACTGGCAGCCAGGCTCGCCAAACAGGGCGCGGCAGAAATCGGCCCGCGAGACCTCAACATCACCGCCAGCATCGGCCATGCCACGCCGGAGCTGATCGAGCAGATCGAGGCCGCCGGGCCATTTGGCGCCGGCGCCCCTGCCCCGCGCTTTGCCATCCCCTCGGCGCGCATCCGCTTTGCCAAACCGGCGGGGGAAAACCATTTGCGGCTCACGGTTGATAATGGCGGCGGCGCGCTTGATATCATCGCCTTTCGCGCCTTTGAAAGCGAGCTGGGGGCTGCGCTGCTCAACCATGCCGGCCAGCGGTTTCATTTTGTCGGGCGGTTGGAGATCGACGAATGGGGTGGCCGCCGCAAGGCAAAAATGCAACTGGAAGACGCCGCCAAGGCAGGGTAAGCTGGGGCAAAGGAGCACCTCATGACGCATATTCTCATATTGAACGGCCCCAACCTCAACCTGCTCGGCACCCGCCAGCCCGAAACCTATGGCACGATTACGCTAAAGGATATCGAAGCCATGTGCGCCCGTGAGGCCGGGGCGCTGGGCATAACTTATGAGTTTGAGCAAAGCAACCATGAAGGCACGATGGTTGACCTGATCCATGCCACCAAGGCGGACGGGATCATCCTGAATGCCGCCGCCTATACTCACAGCTCCATTGCCATCATGGATGCGATCAGCGCGGTCAACAAACCGGTGCTGGAGCTGCACCTGAGCAATATCCACCAGCGCGAGGATTTCCGCCACCATTCCTATATCTCCAAGGTGGCCTTTGCGATGATCTGCGGGCTTGGTGCCAGTGGCTACCCGCTGGCCCTGCGCGCGATGAACGAGCATCTGGCGCTTTAGCACCCGCTCATAAACCCGCGCCATCACTGGCGGATATGGGGACTTGCCCTTCCAATATTGATCTGGCAAATTTTTCTTGCCTTCGGTGAGATTTAGGCTTGCGCCCAACAGCTTTGCCGCATAAAAAGCCCGCACAACAGAGCGATGCGCCCTTCGTCTATCGGTTAGGACGTCAGGTTTTCAACCTGAAAAGAGGGGTTCGATTCCCCTAGGGCGTACCA
>WFQA01000203.1 GCA_015487255.1 Paracoccaceae bacterium
CTGCACTTCATTGTTGATGGCCATATCGCGCATCGCAAGACCCTGTCCATGGTCGCCGGGCCGGTGCTGTTTGAGGATACCGACCCGCTGCTCACCGCGGTCTGGGCCGAAATGCTGCTGGGCCATTCACTGCCTGATCTCGAGGCCCGCATCGAACTGCCCGAGCACTACCTGCTACTCGACGCCGACACCCCCTGGGCCGAAGACCCGCTGCGCTATTATGCCAAACAGGAGCTGCGCGAGCAGTTCTTTGCCAAGATCGAAGCCAAGCTCAAGGCCTTTGGCGCCAGCTACACCCATATAAGCGGCAGCTTTGAAGCCCGCGAGGCGCAATCGATCGCCGTGGCGGAAGCCATGCTCAAAACCCCAAAAAGGACCGACTGATGCCAAATAAAAAAAATGTTATTGATTACATCCGCACCATTCCCGATTTCCCGCATGAGGGAATCATGTTTCGCGATGTGACCACCTTGTTCAGCGACCCGCGCGGCTTTCGGATTTGCATTGACCAGTTGCTCAGCCCCTATGCCGGCATGCGGATTGATAAGGTGGTGGGGCTGGAGGCGCGCGGGTTTATTCTGGGCGGCGCGGTAGCGCATCAGCTCTCGGTCGGGTTTGTGCCAATCCGCAAAAAGGGAAAACTGCCGGGCAAAACCATTGAGCAGGCCTATAAGCTGGAATATGGCGATGCGGTGATGGAGGTGCATGATGACGCGATCCTGCCCGGCGAAAAGGTTTTGGTGGTCGATGATCTGCTGGCCACCGGCGGCACCGCAGAGGCCGGGATAAAGCTGATCGAGCGCATGGGCGGCGAGGTGGTTTCAGCGGCCTTTGTGATCGACCTGCCCGAACTTGGCGGGCGTGAACGGCTGGCGAATATGGGGATTGATACCCATTGGTTATGCGAGTTTGGAGGAAAATAGGTTTTTTGCTGATCCGGTAATCTTTTGGCAACCACTTAACCATAATCTGCCCCCATCCCGATGAATTCGGGGGCCACTTGCAAACCTCAGACGGCCAAAGTCTGGATCATGCCTCTCCGCTCGAATGGCGGGGGGGCATTTTGCTGCTTTGGCTCCATGCCCGCCGAGCGCAGCGAGGCCATGGCCCAAACGTTGTTGATTTTTTGCAAAGCAAAAAAATTGACGACGGAGGGCACCACGGCCGGGTTTGCAAGGCAAGAGCAACAGTGCATCTTAAAACCGCCGGGCTTGCCTTTGCCTCTGCGGGGCTAAAGCCCCACTCGGCAAAGACACCTTTTCAGCAAAGCTGAACGGTGTCTGGCGACGCCGGTGGCCGAGCTTACGCTCGGCGGATCAGGCCTTTAACACAACGCCAGGGTTCATGATTCCGTTTGGGTCAAACGCCGCTTTGATCCGGCGCATGGCATTGAGCTTACCCGCATTACCATAGAGCTGCAACTCATCCACCTTCAGGCGGCCTATCCCGTGCTCAGCACTAAAGCTGCCGTCAAAATCCGCTACAATATCAAAGATCAACCGCGCGATTCCTGCCCGCTCATCCGCATAACCCTGCCGCGATTCCCCCTTGGGCGGAAAGATATTATAGTGCAGGTTGCCATCTCCCATATGGCCAAAACAATTCACCCTAAAATGCGCTGGCACCGCCGAGCGTGCGCGGGTAATAAAGGCCGGCACCTCGCTTACCGGCACCGAAATATCATGTGAGGAAATCGAACCAATACGCTTGTTGGCCGCCGGTATCGTCTCCCTGATCTGCCAGAAATAACACCGCTGCGCCTCGTTTTGCGCCAGCACAGCATCACTGACAAGCCCGTCATCCATGGCCCCCGCCAAGGCGTGCTGCAAGACCTCTCCCAGCCCTTCTGCGCCACCGATTTCCAGCAAAACACTCCACGCCGAAGGGGTTTCCAGCGGTGTCGCCAATCCAAACCCACCCTCATCCAAAAAATCAAACCCGGTCTGGTGGATCAGCTCAAACCCGGAAATAGCATCGCCGAACTCAGCTTGCAGCCGGTGCAGCAGCCTTAGCGCCGCCTCCGGCCCCGACACCGCCAAAAACGCCGTGTGCAGCGCTGCCGGCTTTGGAAACAACCGCAACACTGCCGCGGTGATCACCCCAAGCGAGCCTTCAGAGCCAATCATCAGCTGCCCGATATCATAACCGGTATTATCTTTGCGCAACCGCTTCAACCCGCCGATCACCGTGCCATCGGCCAGCACCGCCTCCAGCCCGAGGCACAATGCGCTTGCATTGCCATAGCGCAGCACATTCACACCACCCGCATTGGTTGCCAGGTTCCCCCCGATCCGGCATGAGCCTTCCGAAGCCAGCGTGAGCGGAAACAGCCGGTCCACCCCCTCCGCCGCTGTATGAATATCGGCCAATACCACCCCCGCCTCTACGGTCATGGTGTTGTTTTTTTGGGAAATATTGTTAATCGCTGTCATCCGCTCCAGCGAAAGCAGCACCGGCAGCGGGCCATCTGCCATCACCTGCCCGCCAACCAGCCCGGTGCCGCCGCCCAGTGGCACAACCGGCACCAACGCTGTGTTGCACATGGCCAGAATGGTCGAGACCTCCTGCGTGCTCGCCGGGCACAGAACCGCCGCGCCCCGCCCCTTGAACAAGCCGCGTGGCTCCTCAATGTCGGCCTCACGGCAGGGGCGCGCCACGGCCCCGCCAAGCCGGGCCTCCAATTGCGCAATGAAGGCGGCATCCGCGCTATTCAGCATCCGCCTGCCCCCGCCGGTCTCGCCGCAGACGGGCATAAAGCACATGGGTGCGCCAGCGGCCGGCGATTTGCAGATAGCTCTGCGCCACCCCTTCATATTTGAAGCCGGATTTCTCCAGCACCCCGCGCGAGGCGAGGTTTTCGGGCAGGCAGGCGGCCTCGATACGGCTCAGGTCAAGCTCGTGAAAAGAAAAATCCGTGACCAGCTTCAGCGCCTCGCGCATATAGCCCTGCCGGGCGTAATCCGGGCCGATCCAGTAACCCAATGTGCCCGTCTTTGCCGGGCCAAAACGCACATTATCCAGTGTCAGGGCACCAAGCAGCCGCCCGTCTTCCCGCCGGATGATCATAAACGGAAAGGCGGTTTTCGCCCTGGCCGTTCGCTGCGCCCAGCCCACACGGCTGTAAAACGAGTTCCGCTCCTCATAATCCCGCCCCCGGAGCGGTTCCCATTTTTGCAAAAACTCAACCCCGGCGCGGCGCGTAGTAACCCACGGGGTGTAGTCAGAGCGCCTGGGCAGGCGCAGTTCCAGCCGCTCGCTGGTCAGCACCAGGGGTTTGCGCCCAAAACCCATATCAGCCCCGCAACCCGGCGTGCAGATCCTCCAGCGCCGGGGCTTTGTCCACCGGGCCGTAAAGCGCCATCGCTATCTCGGGGCTGTCACAAAGCGAGGCGGCATAATCGCGCAACCCGGCCACATTCACCGCTTCAATGCGCGCCACGGCGTCCCCCAATGGTGGCACTTTTCCCCAGATGCTGATCGCCCGGGCCATGCGCTCGGCCCGCGCCGAGGGGCTTTCCAGCCCCATCAGCAGCCCGGCCTTCATTTGCACCTGTGCCCGGGCCAGCTCGGCAGCAGAAATATCGGTGGCGGCGCGTTTCATCTCGGCAATGGTCACCTGCGCCAGTTCGTTTATGCTTTCCCCCGAAGTGCCCGCGTAAATGCTCAGCATGCCCGATTCCAGCCCCGGCGCGATCGAAGCAAAAATACTATAGCAAAGCCCGCGCTTTTCGCGCGCCTCCTGAAACAGGCGCGAGGTCATGCCGCCGCCCAATAGCATCGAATATATCTGCGCCGTATAGACTTTTTCATCGCGAAAATATGGCGCGGCAAAGCCAAGGGTGAAATGCGCCTGCTCCAGTGGCTTTTCCATCCGCTTCTCACCGCCGATGAAACGCGCCGCACTGGCGGCGGGGGCTGCATTTTTGGGCATATGGCCAAACAACGCCTCGGCTTGCGTGACCAGGGCAGCGTGATCAACCATGCCCGCTGCCGAGATGATCAGGTTTTCCGCCCCGTAATGGGTGGCAACAAAATCCGAAAGGTCCTTCCGGCTGAAGCGCTGCACATTTTCCGCCGGGCCAAGGATCGGCCGGCCCATCGGTTGGTCGGGGTAGGAAACCCCTTGCAGCCAGTCAAAAACCACATCATCCGGGGTATCGAGGCTTTGGCCGATTTCCGACAGGATCACCCCGCGTTCAACCTCGATTTCGCGCGGATCAAAGGTGGAATTGAGCAGGATATCCGCCAGAACATCCAGCGCCAAGGGCACATCGGCACCCAGCACGCGGGTGTAATAGGCGGTCATTTCCCGGCTGGTATAGGCGTTGATAAAGCCGCCGACATCCTCGACCACCTCGGCGATTTCCAGCGCGCTGCGGCTCTTGGTGCCTTTAAAGGCCATGTGCTCGAGAAAATGCGCAATGCCGTTTTGCGCGGCATTTTCATTGCGCGCCCCGGCTTTTACCCAAACCCCGATAGTGGCGCTTTCCAGCCCCGGCATATGCTCGCAAACCACGGTCAGCCCGTTGGCGAGGGTGTGGGTCTCAACGCTCATCGGCCGGTTTTCTCCAATATCAGCGCCTTGAGCGCAGCCAGATCATTGGCGCAGTTGGTCAGGCGCTCGGGGCGCGTAAACATATCGGCCATATGCGGGGGCAGCTCGGGGTGGAGGCCACAGGCGGCTTGCACCGCATCGGGGAATTTGGCGGCATGGGCGGTGGCCAGCACCACCATCGGGGCCGCGCCCTTTTGCTCTTGCGCAACTTTCACCGCCACGGCGGAGTGCGGGCAGAGCACCTCGCCGGTGCGCGCATAGGTTTCCCTGATCGTTGTGCTGGTTTCCGCTTCCGAGCAACTGCCGCTGTCAAACTCCGCTCGAAGCCGCCCGAGCGCCCCTTGCGAGAGCGCAAAACCGCCCGCCCCCAACTCACCCATAAGCTGGCGCACCGCCTCGCCCTCACGGTCATAAAGGTCAAATAACAGCCGCTCAAAATTGGAGCTGACCTGAATATCCATCGACGGGCTGAGGCTTGGCATCACCCCTTGCTTGCGGTGCTCGCCGCTTTGCAAAGTGCGGTGCAGAATATCGTTTTGGTTGGTGGCAATCACCAGCCGCTCGATCGGCAGGCCCATGCGTTTGGCGACATAGCCCGCGAAAATATCGCCAAAATTGCCGGTCGGCACGGTGAAGGAGATTTTCCGGTGTGGCGCGCCAAGGCTGACCGCAGTGGTGAAAAAGTAAACCACCTGCGCCATCACCCGCGCCCAGTTGATCGAGTTCACGCCCGCCAGCTTCACTTCGCTTCGAAAACCGGTATCGTTGAACATATCCTTCAAGCGTGCCTGACAATCGTCAAAATCGCCATCCACCGCCACCGCGTGCACATTATGCTCAACCGGTGTGGTCATCTGCCGCCGCTGCACCTCGGAAACCCGGCCATCGGGGTAGAGGATCACCACATCCACCGCATCCAGCCCCTTGAAAGCCTCGATCGCCGCCGAGCCGGTATCACCCGATGTGGCCCCGACAATCGTCACCCGCTCGCCGCGCCGCTTGAGCACCGCCTCGAACATCTGGCCGATAAGCTGCATTGCCACATCCTTGAAGGCCAGCGTTGGCCCGTGATGCAGCTCGGCGATAAACGCATTTGGCGCAATCTGCACCAGAGGCACGCGCGCGGGGTGACGAAAGCCTGCATAGGCGCGGGCCAGAATGCCGCGCAACTCGTCATCGGTGAAGGTATCACCGATAAAGGGTTTGATGATGCGAAAGGCGGCATCCTCATAAGAAAGCCTCGCCAGCGCTGTGATCTCCTCCGCGCTGATCTGCGGCCAGCTTTCTGGCACATAAAGCCCGCCATCGCTGGCCAGCCCGCTGAGCATGGCATCTTCAAAGGAAAGGGCCGGGGCCTGCCCGCGGGTCGAGATATATTTCATAATGCTGCCTTAAACGGTTTTGCGCCTGATCCTTACCAGCAGATACAGGGTCATGCCAACCCAGGCAAGCGCCATCAGATACCAGGTGACCGCATAGCCCAGATGGCTGTTGGGCAGGTTGTTACCCACCGGTTGCGGCAGCGGCGCACCGGCAAGGGTGGTCTGGCTTAGCACAAATAATATCGGCTCGGTGCCCAGCGCCTCGGCCATGGCGTTTTCATCGCGGGTGAACCAGATGTTGCGCTCAAGGTTTGGCTCCGGCACTTCATATTCGTCCTGCATCCAGTAAAGATTGCCGTAGATCACACCGTTTTCAAGCGGGCGCGTCCGGTCTTTATCGGCTTCCGGAACCATGCCCCGATCCACCATGATGCGCCGGCCATCCGCCAGCACAAAGGGCGAAATTATCCGATACCCCGCCCCGATATCCGCGCTGCTGTCCAATGCATGGATCTCGGCTGACCCCATCACCCCTTCGGCCCAGACCGAAAGGTAAACATCGCGCGCGGCATCGGGCGCGGCGGGCATGGGCACTGGCGGGGCGGCAAGGCGCGCATCTATCTCGGCTATAATCGCCTCTTTCCAGACCATCCGGTCTATCTGCCAATTGCCCAGCAGCACCAGAATCGTGGCGCCGGCAATGCCGAATATCGCCGGGGCGATCATGCGTATATTCATTTCTTACTCCAAAGAAAAAACGCGGGCCCTGAAGCCCGCGTTTTCCAGAAACCGTGGGCGTGATCAGCTGCCCCAGATATAGATCGACACAAACAAAAACAGCCAGACCACATCGACAAAGTGCCAATACCACGCCGCCGCCTCAAAGCCGATATGGTGCTCTTTGCTCATGCCACCACGCAAAGCCCTGATCAGGCAAACCGCCAAAAAGATCGTGCCGATAACCACATGAACCCCATGAAAACCGGTGGCCATGAAGAAGATCGAACCATAGATATTACCCGAGAAGGCAAAGGTGGCTTCGGCATATTCAATGATCTGGAAGACGGTAAACAACGCGCCAAGCAGGATGGCGATCACCAACCCCCAGATCAGACCCTTGCGGTCATCATCCTCGGCAATGGCGTGGTGTGCCCATGTGGCCGCCGCACCCGAGCAGATCAGGATCAGGGTGTTGATCAGCGGCAAGGCCCAGGGATCAAGGGTTTCGATCCCTGCGGGCGGCCAGACCCCGTCCACCGCCGGGCTGAGCGGCCCCATCGGGTAAAGCGCGTTTTTGAAAAACACCCAGAACCAGGCAACAAAAAACATCACCTCGGAGGCGATGAACATGATCACCCCGTAGCGCAGCCCGATCTGCACCACCGGGGTGTGGTCACCGGCCTTGCCCTCGGCGATCACCTCGGCCCACCAGACATACATGGTGTAAAGCACCCCGGCAAAGCCGATCAGCAGCATCCACGGGTTATCACCCTTGAAATACAGCACCGCGCCAAACAGCATGATGAAGGCCGAAACCGCCCCGAGCAGAGGCCATGGGCTGGGCTTCAGAATATGATAATCGTGGTTTTTCTCATGTGCCATGTGGCGTCTTCCCTCTTATTAACGCTAGTTAACCTGCGTATTTTGGTTTTTCCCCGCCTGCGGGGTATTAGCATATGGTCGATATTCAATTTCCAGTGCGGCTTGCTGCTCTTCAGGCAAGTCGATCTCGTAGAACGTATAGGAAAGCGTGATCGAGTTCACCATTTTTGCTTCCCGGCCGTTCACGATCTCCGGGTCGATATAATAGGTCACCGGCATCATGATGCGCTCACCGGGTTGCAGCACGGTTTCGGTAAAGCAAAAACACTCGATCTTGCTGAAATAATTCCCGGCGGAAAATGGCGCCACATTATAGCTGGCAGACCCGGCAATCACCCGGTCGGTGGGGTTATAGGCCTCGTAAAAGGCCAGCCCGACCTCGCCGATTTTCAGCTCCATCGAAAACTGCGAGGGCTTGAATTCCCACTCCATACCCGCCTCTAGCGAGGCATCAAAGCGCACCAGCATGGTCTGGTCCAACACGATATCGGAGCCAACCGCGGCGGTGGTGGTCGTGCCGCCATAGCCGGTCACGGCGCAAAACCAGTTGTAAAACGGCACGGCGGCATAAGATCCGGCGCCCATAAAGGCAACCAGCCCGACCAGATACAACACCACTTTCCTGGTGCCTGGCCGGTTGTCGACATCCGTATTCATTCATTTTCTCCTATATTAGTTGAATAATTCGGCGCGTTGATATCCACATTCTGCGGTTTGGAGAGCTTGACGATGGTTACCGCAAAGATCATGGCGACAAAGCCACCAAGCAACAGGCCGATCGCCACATTGCGGCCCTTGCGGCGGGAATGTAATTCGTGTCCGGGGTGTATTGCCATTGCTCAGTACCAAATCGGGAGCGCAAAGAGAGAGATCTCGAATGCGCGCAGGGTTGCCTCCACCAGCAGCATCATGAAATGCAAAAACAGGTAGATGATGGAAAAGCCGAAAAACCTTTTTTCAGCACGAAAATTATCCGCATCGCGGTCCGCCTCCCGGCGGCGCAGCAATTGCCACGCGCCCAGCAGCATCATGATGTTGAGCAGCAGCGAAACCGCAAAATAAAGTCCGCCGCCGATCTGGGTAAAGCTCGGGGCCAGCGCCACCGGGATCAGCAATAGCGTATAGCCAAAAATATAGCGCCGGGTCACCCGCTCGCCGCGTGTAACCGGCAGCATCGGCACGCCCGCGGCTTTATAGTCATCATTGCGCCACAGCGCCAGGGCCCAGAAATGCGGCGGAGTCCAGAGCAGGATCAGCGCCACCAGCAGCACCGGCTCAAGGCTGATACTGCCCGTGGCCACCACCCAGCCGAGCAGCGGCGGAAACGCCCCCGCCGCGCCGCCGATAACGATGTTTTGCGCGGTCAGCCGCTTGAGCCACATCGAATAGACCACGACATAAAAGAAGATGGTAAAAGCCAGCCACGCCCCGGCCATCGGGTTGGCAAACAGCGCCAGCATCATTACCGAAAAGCCCGAAAGCGCCAGCCCGATCGCCAGCGCCTCGCCGGGCGCAACCCGCCCAGTTGGTATTGGCCGGTCTTTGGTGCGCTGCATAATCGCATCCAGATCCCGATCCCACCACATGTTGAGCGCGCCCGAAGCCCCGGCCCCCACAGCAATGCAAAGCATCGAGGCAATGGCGATCACCGGATGCACCGGCACCGGTGCCACCACCATGCCAACAATGGCGGTAAACACCACCAAGCGCATTACCCCCGGCTTGAGCAACTCCATATAATCGGAAAATTGCGCCTCGTAGGGCTGCACTTCGCTGTGGGTTGCGTCGCTCATCTTAGTTCGACGCCACCTGAGTTGGAGCCGGTAGGCCGGCATATTCCTCAATCGCACCGGCCAGCCATTTTTCATAATCTTCCTGGCTCACCACCTTGATCACTATTGGCATATAGGAATGGTCTTTGCCGCAAAGCTCGGAACATTGGCCAAAATAGACACCAATATAATTTTCATCACTATCAGTGCCGGCAGCAACATCTTTCGGGTCCGCCCCGACGCGGAACCAGGTTTCGTTCAACCGCCCGGCAATCCCGTCCATTTTAATGCCAAAGGACGGCACGGAAAACCCGTGATTCACGTTGGATGCCGCAACCTGCACCCGCACGACCTTACCCACCGGCACCACCAGCGCCGTGGTGGCGGCCAAAAGGAACTCATCTGGCGAATAGCCGTTGTTGATCAGCTTTTGTGCCATGAATTCATCGTTCACGTAAGGGGTGACAAAGGCGTCATTGGGGTCATCATTTACGTTTAACGAGGCGGGAGAACCAATCATGAAACTGTCAAACTCAATACCGCTTTCGGGGTATTCATAGGTCCAGTACCACTGATTACCGGTCACCTTCACCGTGAGGTCACTTTCCGGCACCTCGATCTGCTTGAACAGAATGGGCAGCGAAAACGAGCCGATCACAATCAGGATCAGGATCGGCACCAGGGTCCAGACGATTTCCAGCGCGGTATGGTGGGTAAAGCGCGCCGGCTCTTTATTGGTACGGTTGTTAAAACGAATGATCACCCAAATCAGCAATACGGTCACAAAAATCGTGATCGAGATGATGATCCACAACACCATATTGTCGAGCCACACCGCATCGCGCGCCACTTCGGTCGCAGGAGCCTGCAGGTTGGTTCCGGACATAACAGGCTTACCGAGGGATTCGAGATCGTGCATCCCCTCTCCCGCCATCGCCATGGTTGCGGCCATCAAGCCAAAGATAACAGACAGAAAACCCCTGAAAAGGCTGGTCATTCGCATAGTTCAATCCCCAGTTCATCCGCGGCGCTGCGCGGTATTAGTGATGGCCCACCGCGAATAGTGCGGCCATCTGTCATTTATTGATATAGATCAATCATATTACGCCGCAGATAACAAGATATTCGTTTGCGGCATTCAGCCGCGAATGGGGATAAATCAGCCCAAAAAGCCAAAATTCAACCGCGAAAAGCCCAAAACCGGACCGGCGGGAAAAAATTCCACCCCGAGCGGGCCGGAACAGTACCCAAAGCCCCGTAAAGATTCGGCCCGGACCAGCCGATTATTTTGTACCCCCCGTTGTTTAGCGCTCACAAAACCGCCATATTGAGGCAAACCCCAACCAGCGAGCGCCCCGATGAGCACCTCTTCCTTCCGCCCTTTTGAAACCAACCTTGACCAAAACGCCGCCCTGCGCCTGCTGCGCGATACCGTATCCGGTGGCCATGATGGCGAGATATTTC
>WFQA01000204.1 GCA_015487255.1 Paracoccaceae bacterium
GACCTGATGTCACTGAACCGGATCGAGATCGAGGAGCATAACCGCCCGACAGCCCCCTGCGCCCTGCCGGCACTGGTGCAAGAGGCGATCACCGCCGTGCATCCGCTGGCTGAAAAACTGGGCACCGGGGTGCATGCGGCCCTCCCCCCCGATATGCCCGACATCCGCGGTGACCGTGAGCAATTGTTGCAGGTGTTGATCAACCTGCTGGAGAATGCGTTGAAATACGGTGGCCAACGCGAGGCGGTCAAGCTCGGCATCGCCCCGGCCAGTGCCGCGCATCCCAACCGGATCGGTCTCTGCGTGCAGGATTTCGGCCCCGGCCTTGCGCCAGAGCACCTGAGCCGCCTGACCGAGCGGTTTTACCGGGTGAACATCGCCAAAAGCCGCGATCAGGGCGGCACGGGGCTGGGGCTGGCGATTGTAAAACACATTCTCAACCGGCACGAAGGCGCGCTCGAGATTGCATCCACCCAGGGCGAAGGCAGCAGATTTACCATCTGGCTGCCGATCTATGGCGAAACCTGATTTATAGGGTTTTCATATCTCACGGCTGGTTCGCTAAGTTCACACCGACCATTAAGACGGCAAACGGTTGCCAGCGTTCGATCTGGCTTTAAATCGCAATTTTTTGTTCCCCGTAGCAGGTTTGCCACACCCAGATATCCATCATGGCGATACCCCCTCCGCACGCGCCGCCGAGCGCAGCGAGGCCATAGCCGGAGGCCATCCGATTTTCAGCTCTGCTGAAAACGTGCCTTTGCTGAGCGGGTGGGGCGGTGCAAAGCCGGACAAGCAGATCAACCTTTATGCCCTGCCCCGAAGCAAAGGCACCCTTGGCCAAACACACAGCCAGCCGTGGTGCCCTCCGTGTGCATATTGTTGCTGCGCAACAACATACACACGTTTGGGCCATGGCCTCGCCTGCGGCTCGGCAACCCGCGCCCGGCTTCAGCCGCCGCCAATAAAGCTCTCGGCGCTGAAATTGCCGATATTACCTAGGAATTGCTCAAAGAAGGTCAGCCTACGGCCATCGGTCACGGTCACGTTGCGGTTCAGGTCGATCACCCGGCCATCTTCCAGCCCGAAACGCTCAACCATCGAAACCCGGTTGCCGTTAAACGACACCGCCACGATCTGCCGGTCAAATTCCCTGGGGGCAAAAAACGCCACCCGCCGCACTTTGGACGAGATATAATACCAGGTATCAGTGCCCTCAAGGCCCCTGGTGGTAGGTGCCCCAAGCCGTGCCATCACGCTTTCCTGCGTATCGCCAACCGCAATGCTCGCCACCTCTTCAGCCACCGGCACATAACCGTGAACATCCACCTGCGGCACACAGCCCGATACCAACAATCCGGTCCCCAATAGCGACCCAACCAAAAACTTTTTCATATCACCCTTGCCCACAGCGTTTTAACGGCACATATAATCACCCCGATACAAGGGCCTACCCCTATGTTTCATATTCAAGCGGCTGACGCAAGCAATGCAAAGCCCCAAACCGGAAAGATGCGTGGTAAATGGCCGACGAAATTGCAAACGCCCCCTTT
The DNA here is from genome assembly GCA_015487255.1 of Paracoccaceae bacterium. Classification (GTDB taxonomy): domain Bacteria; phylum Pseudomonadota; class Alphaproteobacteria; order Rhodobacterales; family Rhodobacteraceae; genus UBA3077. The sequence continues at coordinate 1,554 of WFQA01000204.1, forward strand.
GAGCGCCCGATAGAAGTAGAGCGCCTGCGCGGCAATGCTGCTTTCAAATTTGACATCGCCCCAAATGAGCGCGAGGCAGAGGCCATCCGCGCCAGTCTTGGCCTGCGGGGGTTGCGCAAAATGCGTTTTCAGGGCCAGATCATGCCACTGGGCAAGCGCGGTTGGCTGGTTGAAGGTGTGTTGGGGGCCTCGGTCACCCAGGCATGCGTGCTCAGCCTCGAGCCGGTCAAAACCCGGATCGACGCACCGGTGAATCTGCGGTTTTTGCCTGAAACAATGATCGAACAAGACACCCCCGAGGATGTGCTGGAAGACGATGTTGAGCCGCTCGGCCCGGTCATTGATCTTGGCCATGTTGCGGTTGAGGCCCTGATACTGGCCATGCCCGATTATCCGCGCAGCGATGCCGCCGCACTTGCGCAGGTCTCCGCCGCACCACCGGGCGTGGCCCCGATAAAGGAAGAAGAGACCAAACCCTTCGCCGGATTGAGTGACTTGCGGGAAAAACTGGGTAAAACCAACGAATAAACCTTAGCTTTGTGGCAATTACCACCTCAGCGCCCGGCAAAAATACAACTCACCTCACGGCAAAAATACCTGATCGAAACTCTCACGCAGCCATTTTAACATCACCTTGATGCGCTTGGTTTCCACCGTGTCGGGGTGGGTATGTATCCAAAGCGTGCGCATCAGTTCCGGCGGGCCGGAATTGATACGCTTGAGGCGCGTATCCGCCTCAGCCAGGCACATCGGCAGCAGCCCCCGCCCCACGCCGGCCGCAACCGCACAGTGCAATATGCTGGCATCCGTGGCGGTAAAGCGCATGGTATCCCCCTTTTGACGAAGCCGCGATATCGCCGAGCTGATCATTGGGCGACGCTCATCCTCGTCATAAAACGAAACCCAGTTTGGGCCCGGATCAACAGATACGCTTTGATAAAGCGCATAAGGCACCTCCCCCAGCCGCACCGAAAACTCACCACTTTCGGGCTTTTTCTCGAACCAGATGGAAACCGACGCCTCGCCGCGCACATGGCTGTTGCGCAACAGTGATATAGTGCGCAGGTTGAGCTGCGGGTTTTTCTTCAAAAACGCCCCCACAGCCTGGCAGGAAAGCCGCTCCAATGTCCAGGCATTGCCCATAAGGCGCACGGTGCCCACCGCTGAGTGACTGGAACTGGTGACATCATCCACCAGCCCGTTGATGCTCGCCTCCACCTCCAGCGCCCGCACAATCGCCGCATCTCCCGCCTGGGTTGGCGCAAACCCGGTTTTGGAACGGATAAACAACACCACCCCCAGCTCTGCCTCGAGCGCAGACAACCGCCGCCCGGCGGTGGATTGGTCCAGCCCGAGAAACTTCGCGGCCCGGGTCAATGAGCCTTCGCGGTAAATTGCCAGCAAGATTTGCAGATTGTCCCAGCGCATATCACCCCTCCCTTTATGCATTTTTGCATGCTTGTTATGCGATGGTTAGGCTTTATTTCATGTCATATCAAGTCTAAACCAAGGGTAGTATTCAACAGCAGTCCGGCACCTCCCTGTTCAAGGCCAAAAAACCTGCACCATGTAAAAACAGATTAAGGAAATTCAAATGAAATCCGCTCTGACAACCGCTTTGTTTTTTTCAGCCATCCCGGTGCTGGCGCATGCCGGCACGATTGTAGCCCCCGTTATCGAGCAAGTGGTGCTTCCGGCACCCGCTACGGGCGAGTTTTATATCGGTGGCACTTTTGCCCTTAATGGCGGTGTTGATAATACCGTCACTCAGAGCGGCCTTCCGATCAGTGGCAATATGTATGGGGTGTTTGCCGGTTATAACATCACCAGCAACGCCCCGCTGATTTATGGCATTGAGGGCGCTTACCTGTTTGGCGATGCCATCCCGAGCGTGCCAGCGGGAGCCGGGCTTTCATATATGATCGACGCCAAGGCCCGGCTGGGCTTCCGGCTCGGCGGGCAGGCCATGGTTTACGGTGTGGCGGGTGGCTCTTTCAGCACCTACGATGACGGCGGCGGTGCGACCATCCCGGTTTCGGGCTTCAATTACGGTGCCGGGGTGGAATACAGACTCAACCCCTCGGTCTTTGTCGGGGTTGAGTATCTGGCCCGCTCGCTCAGCGGCGATGACGGCTTCGTCAACCCCGAGCTTACCGTCAATTCCACGCAATTCCGTGTAGGCATTGCCTTTTAAACACCTGACAGAATTTCCGGCACGCAAAACTTTGGCTGGCCGCCAAAGCCGGAAGTAACCGGGCCGCGCGCTGCCTTGCGCGGCCCGAATTTCATCAAAACGCCAGTGCTTTGGCCTGCTTGACCTGCGGCAGGCTGGCGATGGTTTTCAGGGTTTCGCTGTCAATCGGGGCATCCACCCCAACC
>WFQA01000205.1 GCA_015487255.1 Paracoccaceae bacterium
GAAACCGAGAACAAAGACAGCGAAGAGCCGCAAAAATACGTTTATGGCGGGCCGCAAATCGCGGTGGAAGAGGAGATGAAAACCTCCTATCTCGACTATGCGATGAGCGTGATCGTCAGCCGCGCCATTCCCGATTTGCGCGACGGGCTGAAGCCGGTGCACCGGCGCATTTTATACACGATGCATGAAAATGGTTTTACCCAGAACAAACCCTATCGGAAATCGGCAAAATCCGTTGGCGATATCATGGGCAGCTATCACCCGCACGGTGATTCAGCGATTTATGATGCGCTGGTGCGCATGGCGCAGCCGTTTTCCATGAGCCAGGTTTTGATTGACGGCCAGGGCAATTTTGGCTCGATGGATGGTGATAAAGCCGCCGCCATGCGCTATACCGAGGCGCGCCTGCACAAGGTTACCGAATATCTATTGGCGGATATTGACCTCGATACCGTTGATTTCCAAGACAATTACGACGGCAAAGAGCGCGAGCCAACGGTATTGCCCGCGCGTTTTCCCAATATGCTGGTTAACGGGGCTGGCGGCATTGCTGTTGGCATGGCGACCAATATTCCGCCCCATAATCTGGGCGAGGTGATCGACGGCACATTGGCGCTGATGGAAAACCCGGATATGACGGTGGATGACCTTATCGAATATATCCCGGCGCCTGACTTTCCCACCGGCGGCATTATTCTGGGCCGGCAAGGGGCGCATAAGGCATATCGCGAGGGCCGTGGCTCGGTGATCATGCGGGCGCGCTCCACCGTGGAGGAGATCCGCAAAGACCGCTATGCGATCGTGATTACCGAGATCCCCTATCAGGTCAACAAAGCCACCCTGATCGAGCGGATCGCGGAACTGGCGCGGGATAAAAAGATTGAAGGCATCGCCCATGTGCAGGACGAGAGCGACCGGTTTGGCGTGCGGGTGGTGATCGAGCTGAAGCGCGATGCCACTGCCGAGGTGGTGCTGAACCAGCTTTACCGCTTCACCCCATTGCAAACCAGCTTTGGCTGCAACATGCTGGCGCTTAATGCCGGGCGGCCCGAAACCCTGACCCTGAAGAAATTTCTTAGTGAATTCATTAACTTCCGTGAGGAAGTTGTAGCGCGTCGCACGGCGTTTGAGCTGCGCAAGGCCCGTGATCGCAGCCATGTTCTGTGTGGTCTCGCCGTGGCCGTTTCCAATGTGGACGAGATCGTCGCCACCATCCGCGCCTCGGCCAACCCCTCGGATGCCCGCGACAAACTGATGACCCGGCGCTGGCCGGCGCAGGATATCGCCAGCTACATCCAGCTTATCGACGACCCGAGCCACAAGATGAACGAGGACGGCACCTATAACCTCTCCGAAACCCAGGCGCGCGCCATTCTGGAGCTGCGCCTGCAACGGCTGACCGCGATGGGGGTTCAGGAAGTGACCGACGAGCTGGTCGAATTGGCCGGCAAGATCAAGGATTTCCTCGAAATCCTGCGCTCGCGCAAGCGGATCATGGCGATTATCTCGGATGAGCTGAAAGAGGTGCGCGAGCTGTTTGCCGTGCCCCGCCGCTCGGAGATCGTCGAATTTGCCGCTGATATGGATGACGAGGACCTGATCGAGCGTGAGGATATGGTCGTGACCGTCACCAATTCTGGCTATATCAAGCGCACTCCGCTGGATGAGTTCCGCGAGCAAAAGCGCGGCGGCAAGGGCTTGCAGGGGATGAGCACCAAGGACGAGGATTTTGTAACCACCCTGTTTGTTGCCAACACCCACACACCGCTGCTGTTCTTCACCTCGGAGGGTATGGTTTACAAGCTCAAAACCTGGCGCCTGCCGCGCGGGGGGCGTAATGCCCGCGGCAAGGCGCTGATCAATATTCTGCCGATTCCGCAAGGGGTTTCGGTGGCGGCGATCATGCCGGTGGACCGTGACGAAGATGACTGGAAAGACCTGCAAATCGTCTTTGCCACCAATCAGGGCGGGGTGCGCCGCAATGCGCTGTCTGACTTCACCAATGTGATGCGCAACGGCAAGATCGCCATGAAGCTTGGTGAGGGCGTGCGGCTGATCAAAGCACAGATTTGCGATGAGGATAACGACTTCATGCTGACCACAAGCATGGGTAAAGCCATCCGCTTTCCGGTCACCGATGTGCGTATCTTCAAGGGGCGTGACAGCACCGGGGTGCGCGGTATCCGGCTGGCGGAAGGCGACGAGGTGGTGAGCATGTCGATCCTGCGCCATGTGGAGGCCACGCCGGATGAGCGCAATGCCTATTTCAAAATGCGCCGCGCGGTCACCGGGGAGGACTCCACCGAGATCGAGAGCGATGACAGCACCATCAGCCCCGAGCGCTATGCCGAGCTTTCGGCACTTGAGGAGTGGATCCTGACCATCACCTCGGGCGGGTTTGGCAAGCGCTCCTCGGCGCATGAATACCGGGTTTCGGCCCGTGGTGGCCAAGGGGTCGCGGCGGCCAATCTCGGGCGGCGGGGGGATACCATCATCGCCAGCTTCCCGGTGGAGGAGGATGACCAGATCATGCTCGCCACCAATTCCGGCCAAAGCATCCGCTGCCCTGTATCGGGCATTTCCCGCCAAAGCCGCAGCTCTTCGGGGGTGACGGTGTTTAAAACCGCCAAGGGCGAAGAGGTGGTTTCGGTGGCGTGGATTGCCGATCAGGGGGAGGAGGCATAGCGGCGGTTTTGCACAAAGGTTATGCAAGGCTACGGGTATGCATGAAAGCTTAACCCACTAGGATGCCACATTATAGGGTCTCCGGTTCGCATTTGGCCGGAAGCCCTCTGGAACTCCAGCAATAATGAGGCCTTCACATGAAAAGTTTTTTCACCGCAGCCGCCGCCGCTTCGCTTATGGCTGGAGCGGCCAGCGCCCAGATGGTGTTTGAGCAGGGTAATGTTTCGCTCAGCTATTATAATTACCCCGACAGACCTTCTATCGGTGGTTTTGTTCTGGATGCCAGCGGGGCTTACCAGATCGGCCAATTTGGCGTGCAGCTTGATGCCACAACCACCGTATTGACCGATTTCATCGACCTTGTTGAGCTTTATTCCGTTGCTGGCCGTGCTTATAAAACCTTGCCAAATGGCACAAAGCTTGGCGGCTATCTGAAGGCTGAATTTATACGCGGTGCCGTTGACGAAGAGATTTACGGTTATGGTGCCGAAGCGCTGTTTGCCCTTGGCGCTCTGGATATCGAAGCCTATGCCGGAGGCGCAACGATCATTGGCTTTAACATCTTAGGAAATGCGGGCATACAAGCCTATTATGAGATTTCACCAAGCTTAGAACTGAGCGCAGGGGGTGATTTTCTGTGGGATTATGATGGCGACTTGATGCAGTTTTATAATCTGGCTGCTGAATATTCATTCTCCGGCATACCGGTCTCCCTTCGCGCTTCTTACAGCACTGGCAGCATCAATGTTATCGGGATCAGTGCTTCATATAGCTTTGGCCCGAATACGGATAGCCGCCTGTTTGGCAACCGCATCTATCCGATCCATGTTGGGATATAAACCGGGCCTATCTGCCGGGAGCAGGAGCACATAAACTGAACCCGGTAAATTGACCTTGATCAAGGTGTCGCTGTTTATTTGCGATACACTCTGTGTGAGTTTAGCTAATGCGTTTCCGGTTCAAACGGATGTCCGGCTGGCTAGGTTCCCTTTCGTTCAAGTGCGAATCGTGATTCTTTTCAGTTGAACCGGAAATGCCCAAGCCATTATTGGAGGGTATCTCATGGAAAAGCTTTTTCTCACAACCGCACTCATTTCACTTGCGGCAGGCACGGCCAGTGCTCAAATGGCATTCGAAACCGGAAATATCGACTTTGGCTATTACGGCTACGAGAGCGAGCCGGATGCCTCTGCCTTTATTTTGGGTGTGCGCGGTGCATATGATATCGGGCAGATGGGGCTGCAGTTTGATGCATCCGGGATACTCCTGACGGATGGGGTTTCTTCCTTTAGGGAATATTCAGCGGGTGTTCACCTATATAAACCGCTGGCCAACGGGAGTAAAATTGGCGTTTTTGGCGTTGCCGACAACTTCTCAGGTTTTGGTCCTGTCTCGTATATATATAGCGTGGGCGCTGAAGGGATGGCCAGTTTTGGCGCGCTGGATATCGAGGGGGCCATTGGCTATACCTTCACCGAATCATCCGGAGATGATTTCTGGGTCGCCAGTATTGATGCCTATTATAATATCTCGCCCGCGATCGAGGTAAATGCCGGGGTCCTCAGCTTTTTAACGAGTGGAAGCTCCCCCACTTTTTATACGGTCGGGGTCAGCTATACCCTTCCCAACGTCCCGCTTTCCATCGGCGCAACCTATGTGACAAGGGACGGATTCAGTGCTTACGGGCTTAACGCCTCATTTGCTTTTGGCCCGGAACTGCAAGAACGGCTTTTCAACTCCCGCATGTATCCGTTATATCTCGGCGGTTAGCCGCTGCTCGCGCTTAAAGCGCAATCCAAAAATGGGCGGGCTTTGGGTTGCGCGTCAAAACAAATGGCCAGAGCTGCTCTGCCATTGCCATGGGGCCATGCGGGCTTTCAGGCCCGGTTTGCGCCGGTTTGACCTGCGGAGGGCTATAACCAATTCGAGCTGGTGGCCAGCCTGTAACAGAGCTGGGCTGCGCTCTCTCTATCAATTTCCTCAATAAAGTGTTAACATAAAGCAGTGCAAACCAGAATTGCGAGGCAAAGTTATGAAGAATAAACTTATTTCCGCTGCACTTCTAACAGTGGCGGCAGGGGCTGCAAATGCCCAAATGGCCTTTGAAACCGGCGAAATCGACTTCAGCTATTACGGCTACGAGACCAGTCCAGATGTATCCGGCTTGGTATTCGGGGTGCGCGGTGCCTACGGTATCGGGCAGATGGGCATGCAGGTGGACGCATCGGCAACCGTGATCACAGATTGGGTCGACTCCCTTGAGATGTATTCTGCGGGGCTTCACCTTTACATGCCACTGGCCAATGGCAGTAAAATCGGCGCTTTTGCGGCTTTCGACATATATGGTCCCAGCGTAGAAGTATACCGTGTGGGGGCCGAAGGCATGGCCAACTTCGGTGCGCTTGATCTGGAAGCGGCCGCCAGCTACATCACCATGTCTTCAGATAACTATTGGGCCGCAAATATTGATGCCTATTATGCCATTTCACCCGCGTTTGAGATAAATGCCGGGGCATTCTTCCTCAATCAAACAGGCTTCTCCTTCAGCGCTTATACTGTTAGGGCCAGTTACACGCTTCCCACTATCCCGCTTGCAATCGGTGCAAGTTATACTGCAACTGATACGAACGGTATATACGGCCTCAACGCCTCATTCGCTTTTGGCCCAAAACCGGAAGAGCGGTTGTTTAAATCACGCAGATATCCGTTTTATCAGTTTTTTTAGCACCTGTTGGTGCTGATCATGGCCTGCGCCAAGCCGCGCGGGCCATTCCTTCGCCATCAGTGTGCCGCCTGAGCGGGCTTGATGGCTTGCGCATCATTCCTGTTCCAGCTTCGCCATCAGCGCCATCTTTACCCGCGGTGTCACAAATTTAGAAACATCCCCCTCAAGCCGCGCGATCTCTTTCACCAGCTTGGATGCAATCGCCTGATGCTGGGCCTCGGCCATTAAAAACACGGTCTCGATCCGGTCATTCATCGCCCGGTTCATGCCCACCATCTGGTATTCATATTCAAAATCCGCCACCGCCCGCAGCCCGCGAATGATCACCCCGGCCCCGACATCCTCAGCACAATGGATCAACAGGTTTTCAAACGGATGCGCCAATATCTCCACCCCGCATTCCGCCGCGATCTGCGCACATTCCGCCTCGATCATCGCCACCCGCTCCTCGAGGCTGAACAATGGCCCCTTGTCACGGTTGATCGCCACGCCGATCACCAGTTTATCAACCAAAGAGCAGGCCCGCCGGATGATATCCAGATGCCCAACGGTGACCGGATCAAAGGTTCCCGGATAAAGCCCAATGCGCATATGACTCTCCCCTGAATGCTGCACCTGCGAAGCGTTGCGCATTATCGGCACTGCGGTCAATCAAAAAATAGCACCGCTCACACTTTTCCGTGCAGCATATCGGTGAGGGCCGCGTTTTCCTGCTCGATCAGCTCGATCCTGGCCTTGACCACATCGCCAATGGAAACAACCCCAACCAGCTTGCCCTCATCCAGCACCGGCATATGGCGAAACCGCCCCCTGGTCATTTTGCTCATCAGCGAGACCACCGTATCTTGCGGCGCACAGGCGATCACATCCGCGGTCATGATCTCCCTTGTGCAATCGCTCATGCAGCCCACGCCATTTTTGCCGATTTCGCGCACGATATCGCGCTCGGAGAGAATACCATCCACCCGCGCCCCGTCTTCTGACACGATCAGCGCGCCGATCCGGTGCTCAGCAAGCATCTCGGCGGCCTTGCTGATGGTATCTCCGGGTTTGATGGTGAGCGCCCCCTCCACCGGCTTGGATTGCAATATCTGGCTGACTTTCATCTGGCACCTCCCTGAATTGTCTATAAAACACTGTGCAGCCGGGGGGGTGGCCTGTCAAGTTTTTGCCCGCAATTGTGGTTTTTGATAAACTGACCAAGTGTTCACTTTTGATCTTCCCCTTTGGGCTTGTTGGGTTGTAAGCTGCCTGAGGAATTAACGGAGGAAATCTGATGCACGAGATCAAGCACTATCTGAATGGCGCCCATGTGGCGGGCACATCGGGCCGTTACGGCGATGTTTTCAACCCGGCCACCGGCGAGGTGATCGCCAGGGTGCCGCTGGCAACAGCGGCAGAAATGGACAAGGCGGTGCAATTCGCCGTGGCCGCCCAGCCCGCATGGGGGGCAACAAACCCGCAGCGCCGGGCGCGGGTGATGATGAAGATGGTGGATCTTCTGCACCGCGATATGGACAAGCTGGCCGAAGCGCTTTCCCGCGAGCATGGCAAAACCCTGCCCGATGCCAAGGGGGATGTGATCCGTGGCCTCGAGGTGGTGGAATATTGCATCGGCGCGCCGCAGCTTCTGAAGGGCGAATATACCGACGGGGCCGGCCCCGGCATTGACATGTATTCGATGAAGCAACCGCTGGGCGTGACCGCCGGCGTCACCCCGTTCAACTTCCCCGCCATGATCCCGATGTGGATGTTCGCCCCGGCACTGGCGGCGGGCAATGCCTTTATTCTCAAACCTTCCGAGCGCAACCCGACCGTGCCGGTGATGCTGGCCGAGCTGTTTGAGGAGGCCGGGCTGCCCAAGGGCATTTTACAGGTGGTGCAGGGAGATAAAGAAGCGGTGGATGCGATTATCAGCCACCCCACCATCCAGTCGATCGGCTTTGTCGGCTCGACCCCGATTGCCGAATATATTTACGGCAATGGCTGCGCCGCGGGCAAGCGGGTGCAGGCCTTTGGCGGGGCGAAAAACCACGCCATCATCATGCCGGACGCGGATATGGACCAGGTGGTGGACGCCCTGATTGGCGCTGGCTACGGCGCGGCGGGCGAACGCTGCATGGCTATTTCGGTGGCGGTACCGGTGGGCGAGGATACCGCGAACCGGCTCATTGCCGCGCTGGCACCCCGGGTCGAGAGCCTGAAAATCGGACCATATACCTCGGAGGATGACGTCGATTTCGGGCCGGTGATCACCCCCGAGGCCAAGCGCAAAATTCTTGGCTTGGTTGATAGCGGCGTTGAGCAGGGGGCGAAACTGGTGGTCGATGGCCGCAATTTCAGCCTGCAAGGCTATGAGGACGGTAATTTCGTCGGAGCCTGCCTGTTTGACAACGTCACCCCCGAGATGGACATCTACAAAACCGAAATCTTCGGCCCGGTGCTCAGTACCCTGCGCGCCAAAACCTATGAGGAGGCGGTCAGCTACGCGATGGAGCACGAATATGGCAACGGCACCGCGATTTTCACCCGTGATGGTGACACCGCGCGTGACTTTGCCAGCCGGATCAATGTCGGCATGGTCGGGGTGAATGTGCCGATTCCTGTGCCATTGGCCTATCATACTTTTGGCGGCTGGAAGAAATCCGCCTTTGGTGACCTCAACCAGCACGGGCCGGATGCGTTCAAATTCTATACCCGCACCAAAACCGTGACCTCGCGCTGGCCATCAGGCACCAAGGAAGGGGCCGATTTCAGCATCCCGACGATGGAATAACCCGCACCGCAATAGAGAAAAATACCCCGCCCTGCGCGGGGTATTTTTATGTAACATACTATAGTTACTACATATTTACGCCTTTGGCATGACTACTAACCTAGGTTAGTAGTCACACCAAAGGCCTAGGGTTAACCAAATCAACGCCATATCACCAATCTTTTATCTTCCCAAAACCACAAGAGTTTTCTATGCTGAACTGAACAACCATTCATTTCATGAGGCCCCATGGATTTCGCCCTCTCAGACGAACAGCAAATGATCTTTGACATGGCCTATGATTTTGGCCAGGCCGAAATCGCCCCCCACGCGATGCAGTGGGAAGAAGACGGCACCATTCCCAAACGTTTATGGCCTCAGATCGCCGCCCTTGGCTTTGGCGGGCTTTATGTCAGCGAGGATTACGGCGGTTCAGGCCTTTCGCGCCTTAATGCCACGCTGGTGTTTGAGGCCCTCGCCATGGCCTGCCCTGCTGTTGGTTCGTTCCTTTCCATCCACAACATGTGCGGCGGCATGATCGACAAATTC
>WFQA01000206.1 GCA_015487255.1 Paracoccaceae bacterium
AGATAAAAGATTGGCGATATGGCGTTGATTTGGTTAGCCCTACGCCTTTGGCGTGACTACTAACCTAGGTTAGTAGTCACGCCAAAGGCGTAGGGCTAACCAAATCAACGCCATATCGCCAATCTTTTATCTTCCCAAAGCCACAAGAGTTTTCTATGCTGAACTGAACAACCATTCATTTCATGAGGCCCCATGGATTTCGCCCTCTCAGACGAACAGAAAATGATCTTTGACATGGCCTATGATTTTGGCCAGGCCGAAATCGCCCCCCACGCGATGCAGTGGGAAGAAGACGGCACCATTCCCAAGCGCTTATGGCCTCAGATCGCCGCCCTTGGCTTTGGCGGGCTTTATGTCAGCGAGGATTACGGCGGCTCCGGCCTTTCGCGCCTTGATGCCACGCTGGTGTTTGAGGCCCTCGCCATGGCCTGCCCGGCTGTTGGCTCGTTCCTTTCCATCCACAACATGTGCGGCGGCATGATCGACAAATTCGGCAGCCCCGAAAGCAAGGCAAAGTGGCTGCCAAATATCTGCAGCATGCACAGCGTGTTTTCCTACGCCCTGACCGAGCCGGGCAGCGGGTCAGACGCCGCGGCGCTACGCACCAAAGCCACGCGCAGCAACGCAGGCTACAGCCTTAATGGCAGCAAGGCGTTCATCTCCGGCGGCGGCTATTCGGATGCCTATATCGTGATGGCCCGCACTGGCGCGGATGGCCCCAAGGGGATTTCATCCATGGTGGTGGAGGCAGGCACAAAGGGGCTTTCATTTGGCGCGCCGGAAAAGAAAATGGGCTGGAAGGCGCAGCCAACCACGCAGGTGCAGTTTGATGATTGCCTGATCCCGGCGGAGAACCTGATCGGCGAGGAAGGTAAGGGCTTTAGCTATGCCATGGCCGGGCTGGATGGCGGGCGGCTCAATATTTCAGCCAGTGCGCTTGGCGGGGCGCAAAACGCATTGAATATCGCGCTGGGTTATATGGGCGAGCGCCAGGCCTTTGGCAAAACGCTGGACCAATTCCAGGCGCTGCAATTTCGCATAGCCGATATGGAGATCGAGCTGCAAGCTGCCCGCACCTTCCTGCGCCAGGCGGCATGGAAGCTTGACACAGGCGCGCCCGACGCGACCAAATTCTGCGCCATGGCCAAGCGGCTGGTCACCGACACCGCCTTTAAGGTTGCCAATGATGCGCTGCAAATGCTCGGCGGCTATGGTTATCTGGCGGATTACGGCATCGAGAAAATCGTGCGGGACTTGCGGGTGCATCAAATTCTGGAAGGCACCAACGAGATCATGCGGCTGATCACCGCGCGGGCGTTATTGCAGGAGCGCGACCGTGGCTGATATTTCAATTCGCAAAGCCGGCAAAGCGGGCCGGATTACGCTGAACCGCCCCGAGGCGCTGAATGCCCTCACCTATGATATGGTGCTGGCGATCGAGGCCGCACTGGATGATTGGGCCAATGACCCGGCCGTGGAACTCGTCATCATCAACGCAGCGGGCGAAAAAGCCTTTTGCGCGGGGGGTGATATTCAGCAGATGTATGACACCGCCAAGGCGGGTAATTTTGAATATGGCCGCCAGTTCTGGCGCGATGAATACCGCATGAACGCCAAGCTTTTCAACTTCCCCAAACCCTTCATTGCCTTCATGCAGGGTTTTAACATGGGTGGCGGGGTTGGCATTTCCTGCCATGGCTCGCACAGGGTTGTGTGTGAAACCTCGCAAATCGCCATGCCGGAATGCGGTATCGGGCTTATCCCCGATGTTGGCGGCTCGCTCCTGCTGGCCCGCGCGCCGGGCCACCTTGGCGAATACCTCGGCTGCACCGCCGCGCGCATGGATGCGGGCAACGCGATCTATGCCGGCTTTGCCGATTATTACATCCCGTTCAATCTCTGGCCCGCGCTGATCAAGGCGCTGGAAACCAGCGGCGACCCGGGCCTGATAGATGCCGCCGCCCTGCCCGCGCCTCAAGCCGCGCTGAAAGCCGATCAGGCCGAGATCGACCGCAGTTTCAACGGGGCAAGGGTGGTGGATATCATGCGCGGCTTCAAAGGCTCGCCGTGGGAGCAGGCCACCGAAAAAGCCCTGCGCCGCAACTGCCCGCTCTCGGTTGAATGCACTCTGGAACTGGTGCGCCGGGTGCGCGGGCCGGACAGGATCGAACACGCGCTTGGCATGGAATATCGCTTCACCTATCGCTCGGCCTCAAAC
>WFQA01000207.1 GCA_015487255.1 Paracoccaceae bacterium
GCCCATTTTTGCAGCCATTCCGGCTCGCGCTTGGGCAGGCCGGCGCGCATCGGGAAATCGGTTTTGGGCAGGTTGAGGGTGGCTTTATAGTCGGGGGTCTCGGCGCACATGGCTCGCTCCGTATAATCTGGGAATGTTGGACAGGGGCGGTGCGGCATGGCCATGCACCTTTTCCCGGCGGCTCATATCAGAGCGCCGGGCGGCTAATTCGTATGCTCACAGCTCTATCCATGCATGGGCTTATATGATGCAATAGTCCAATCGTCCAGCGTCAAATCAATCGCCTGCCAGAGTGTGGGGATAAAGATATCGGGTGCCGGCACCCCCTGCGCGGGCGTTTTATGCTGTCAGCCCTTTGAGCATGGTTTGCAGGGCAAGCGAGAGGTCCTTTTCGAAATTGTGCTTTAGCTTCGAGAATTCAGGCTCGGCATAGAGCGCTTGCAGGGCCGGGCCGGGTTGGCTCATCGGCCAGATACCACCAACCAGTGCAAACAGGATCTGAACCGCGTTTTCAGCCTGTGGCGGGCTGAGCTCTGGCAGGCCACGGCGCAGGGCCGTGGCGGATTGTTCAAGCGAGATCAGCATTTCACGTTTGATATCGCGCAGGGTAGTGGTGGAGATGTTATGCTCCAATATGGAAGAAAAAATACTGATCAGCAGGCATAGGCGCGGGTTTCCAGCCAACCCCTGCACAAAAATTTCGGTAATGTCGGGGATCGGGCGCGGGGCGGGGAGCAGGGATTCGAGCGCCGCGCCGGTGTTGCGCAAATCCTCGGTGAGCAGCCGCATCAGTATTTCTTCCCGGCTTTCAAAGTAGCGGTAGATGTTGGATTTCGCCACACCCGCCCTGGCCGCGATGGCGTTGAGCGTGGTACCTTCCAGCCCTTCACTATCCAATACCGCCGCCGCTGCCGCCAGGATGTCGGCGCGGCGTCTGGCTTTGGCCTCTGGTGTGCGGGCGCGCTGGAAGGTGGGTGTGCTCATAAAGCCAGCCTACTTGGGCATTGATAAAACTTCAATAAGAAACCGGTGGTCTCTTATTGACAATCCCGCAAAACTGCTATTTAAGAGACCAAAGGTCACTTATTAGGGATTGCCAAGATGGAACTGCTGGTGAACGGAAACACCCATGTGGTGGATGCGCCCGAAGAAATGCCCCTGCTTTGGGTTTTGCGCGATATGCTGGATATCAAGGGGCCGAAATTTGGCTGTGGTGTCGGGGCCTGCGGGGCCTGCACGGTGCTGATTGATGGCGAGCCGGTGCGCAGTTGTGTGACAGCGGCGGCGGATATCTCGGGCGCGGTAACCACCATCGAGGGCCTGCCCGATGGCGAGCGGTTGCACAAGGTGCAGGAAGCCTGGATCAAGCATGAGGTGCCACAATGTGGCTATTGCCAGGCCGGGCAGATATTAACGGCGGTGGCGTTTTTAGAGCGCACCCCAAACCCGAGCGACCGTGATATTGACATGGCGATGGATAATCTTTGCCGTTGCGGCAGCTATCCGCGCCTGCGCGCCGCGATCAAAACCGCTGCCGGGCTGGAGGGCTGAGCCATGGGAAGAATTGCAAAATACACCCGTCGCGGCTTTTTGGGCCTTGGCATTGCCGCCGCTGGCGGGTTGGCGGTGGGCTATTATTATTATCAAAAACCCTATCCCAACCCGTTGCCCGACACGCTGGAGGATGGTGAATTCACCTTCAACCCCTATGTGATCATCGGGCTGGATAACCGGATCACCATCATCACCCCGCGCGCCGAAATGGGGCAGGGGAACCACACCACGCTGGCGGCTCTGGTCGCTGAGGAGCTGGAAGTGGATATGGACCAGATCACCGCCGAGCATGGCCCCGCCGCGCCTGCCTATTATAATAGCGCCATGATGCGCGACGGTGCGCCATTTGCTTTCTTTGAAGACGGGCTTGTGGCCGAAACCGTGCGCGGTGCCATGGGGGTGGTCGGCAAGTTTCTGGCGCTTCAGGTTACCGGTGGTTCAACCGCGATGGTGGATGCCTATGACAAAATGCGTGAGGCCGGCGCGGCGGCGCGCATGGTGTTGCTGGAAGCGGCGGCGGCGCGCTGGGGGGTGCCGGTTGAAAACCTGAAAGCCGCGCGCGGCGCGGTGCTGCACCCGAATGGCGAGCAGCTGAGCTATGGCGCATTGGTCGCCGAGGCCGCTTTGCTCAAGCCCCCGGGCTCGGTGGTGCTGAAAGATCCTTCCGAATGGCGCATTCTGGGCAAATCACAGCAGCGGGTGGAACTGCTGGAAAAGGTCACCGGCGCGCCGATTTACGGCATAGATGTAGAGCTGCCCGATATGCTTCATGCCACAGTTTCCATGGCTCCGCGCTTTGGCGCCAAGGCGTTGAGCGCCGATACAGCCGCTGCACTGGCCACGCCCGGTGTGCTTAATGTGGTGGAGTTTGTGACCAATACCGAAGTGGGTTTTGGCATTGTCGCCAGCAATACATGGGCGGCATTTGAAGGCGCGCGGGCATTAAACCCAACATGGGAGGCGGCCAGCTACCCCGGTGATACCGCAGGGTTGACCGCTTTGTTTGACACCACCCTTGCCGGGGAGGAGACCTTTACCATGGGCGGCGAGGGGGATGCGCCTGGCGCGCTTGATGCGGCATCGGATCGGATCGAGGCGCGCTATAGCGTGCCTTTTCTGGCCCATACCACCATGGAGCCGATGAACGCCACCGCGCAATTCAGGGATGGCAAGCTCAAGCTGTGGCTTGGCACGCAGGCACCCGGGCTGGCGGCAAGTGCTTCCGCCGCGCTGCTCGGGATCGAGGCCGCGGATGTAGAGGTGGAAACCCTGCGCCTTGGCGGCGGCTTTGGCCGGCGCGTCGAGGCGGATGCGGCGGTTTACGCCGCGGCGATTGCAGCCCAGACCGGCGGCAAACCGGTGAAGGTCACCTGGAGCCGCGAGACCGATATTCAGCATGATGCCTATCGCCCGATGGCGGTGGCACAAATGCGCGGAGCGTTAAAAGACGGCCTGCCCGAGGCGCTCGATATGCGTGTTGCCGCTGCGTCGATCAACAAATCCTTTCTGGGGCGGGTGTTTCCCTCATTGGGAGGTGGCGGGGCGGATCGCTCTATTCTTGACGGCGGTTTTGACCAGCCCTTCAGCTGGCCCCATGCCCGCTTTGCCGCGCATCAGGTGGATACCGCCATTCCGGTTGGCTTCTGGCGCTCGGTGGGCAATTCGGTGAACGGGTTTTTTTATGAGAGCTTTCTGGACGAGCTGGCGCATGCGGGCGGGATCGACCCATTGGAAATGCGGCTGAAAATGATGCAGGACCCGCGCCACGCGCCAGCCCGCGAGGCGCTGAAAGCCGTGGCCAGGATGGCGGGCTGGGGCGCGGCGCTGCCCGAGGGTGTGGGGCAGGGCATTTCCCATGTGTTGTCTTTTGGCACTTGGGTGGCCGAGGTGGTGCAGGTGGATATGCGCAGTGGCAAGGTAAAAATAGACAAGATATGGGCAGTGGCTGACCCGGGGCTGGTGCTGGACCCGGCCAATTTGAAAGATCAGGTCTCATCGGCCATTATCTATGGGCTTTCAGCGGCAATCGGGCAGGAGATAACCTTTGCGGATGGCAGGGTCATGCAAGAGAATTTTTATGATTACGATGCATTGCGCATGGCGGGTTGCCCGGAGATCGAAGTGGCCCTGCTGGAGAATTCGCCGCGCATGGGTGGCGGCGGAGAGCCGGGCACCCCGCCGGTGGCGGCAGCCCTGGGCAATGCGATATTTGCCGCTTCAGGCCAGCGGCTGCGCGACCTGCCCTTTGGCAATAGTGTAGAGTTTGATCTGGGTTAGGTGCGGTGGCCTCGCTACGCTCGGCAAAAGCGGCGCGTTAATGTTGCGCGGGTGGAAAGAGCATGCCCGCGCCGCGCTGACAGGTAAGCGCTTTTTGGCACGCCTGTGAGGCTTGGCGCGTGCGTGCATGACGGATGTCATGCAATGCTCCCGAGCGTAGCGAGGCCATAGCGCCGCAGCGCCGAAAGCAGCTTGCTGCGACAGGCCAGGGTTGCGGCTTGCGCAGGTGTTTGCCCTGTGCGGGATTTGAATGCTTGACAAATTGGACCAACTGGTCAAAATTTAACCCATGAGCAATGAGATTTTGCAAATGGATGAGGCCCTTGGCCTGGGCACAGCCGGCGGTGCGGCGCTGGCGGCGCTAATGGAGCGGGCTTGCGGGGTGCGCCATCAGCATTGGGGTGGGGTGGTTACTTATTCGCGCAAGGTGTTTGTGCCGCTTACAAATATGTGCCGCGATACCTGTGGCTATTGCAGCTTTGTCAAAACCCCCGATGACCCGGCAGCAAATTACCTGACCCCCGAACAAGTGCTGGCCACCGCCCGTAAGGGTGAGGCGGCGGGCTGCAAGGAGCTGCTTTTCAGCCTCGGCGAGCGGCCCGAGCTGCGCTATCCGCAAGCCGCCGCCGCTCTGGCCAAGCTCGGTTACAACAGCACCAACGCATATCTGCGCGACATGTGCGCGCTGGTGCTGGAGCAGACCAGCCTGCTGCCCCATGTCAATGCCGGCACGCTCACAGATGATGAAATCGACATGCTGCGCCCGGTCTCGGCCTCGATGGGCATGATGCTGGAAACGGTTTCAAAGCGCCTGACCCGCAAGGGCATGCCGCACCATGCCTGCCCCGATAAAACCCCGGTGCAGCGCCTGCGCACATTGGAGCGGGCCGGCGCGCGCGGTGTGCCCTTCACCACCGGCCTGCTGATCGGCATTGGCGAGACATGGGCTGAGCGGGTGGAAAGCCTTGCGGCGATCAATGCCGCCCATTTGCGCCATGGGCATATTCAGGAAGTCATCATCCAGAATTTCCAGAAAAAGCCGGGCATTGCCATGGCAAACCACCCCGAGCCAAGCCTTGAGGATATGCTGCGCACATTGGCGATCGCCCGGCTGATGCTGGCCCCTGAAATCAGCCTGCAAGCGCCGCCGAATCTTTCGAACCGCCACGCGGAGTATCTGCGCGCGGGCATGAATGACTGGGGCGGCATCTCGCCGGTGACGGTTGATTTCATCAACCCCGACCACGCCTGGCCGCAAATAGATGCGTTGGCGACAGCCAGCGCCAAAGCCGGGCTGAGGCTGCAAGAACGCCTGACCATCTATCCCGATTTCCTCCGGCATCCGGCACGGTTTCTTGACCCTGCCCTGACCAGCCGCATCAGCGAAATGGCCCGCGATGACGGCCTCGCCCGCCACCAATGCCTTGGAGGTGCTTCATGAGCCTTTCCCGCCCTGTTGCCGAAATCCTTGCCCGTGTGAGTGAGGGCCGCGAGACCACCCAAGCCGAGGCGGAAGTGCTTTACGGCGCTACCGGTGCCGACCTGAAAGCGATCTGCGCCGTGGCGGACGGCTTGCGCCAAAAGGTGAACGGGGATCGCGTGGGCTTTGTGGTCAACCGCAATATCAATTTCACCAATATCTGCTATATGGGCTGCACCTTTTGCGGCTTTGCCAAGCGGCGCGAGGATCAGGGGGCGGAGTGGCTGAGCCTTGATAGCATCGTTTTGCGCGCCAAAGAGGCCGCCGCGCGCGGGGCGAGCGAGGTGTGCATCCAGGGCGGTATTCACCCAAAAATGCCCGGCAGCTATTATCGGGATATTCTGCTGGCGATCAAAGCCGAACTGCCGGATATGGATATCCACGCCTTTTCGCCTTTCGAGATCTGGTATGGGGCGGCGAAGCTGAAAATGTCCTACAGTGATTTCATTGCTGACCTCAAGGAATGCGGGCTGGGCAGTATCCCCGGCACGGCGGCTGAAATTCTCGATACCGAGGTGCGCAGGTTGCTGACCAAGGATAAGCTCAGCGCGGCGAAATGGGTCGAGATCATCCGCGCGGCACACAGCCTCGGGGTGCCGACCACCGCCACCATCATGTATGGCCATGTGGATGGCCCTAAGCACTGGGCAGCGCATATGGCGCTGTTGCGCGATATCCAGCAGGAAACGCAGGGCTTTACCGAGCTAGTGCCGCTTTCTTTTGTGCATTATGACAGCCCGCTTTACCTTGATAACCCCGGGCTGGTGCGCCCCGGCCCGACAGCGGACGAGGTTGATGCCATGCACGCGGTCAGCCGGATATTCCTGCGCGGGCAGATTGACAATATCCAGACAAGCTGGGCCAAGCTTGGCCCCGAGCGGGCGCAAGCGATGCTTTTCAAGGGGGTGAATGATTTTGGCGGCACCTTGATGAATGAAAGCATTTCGCGCGCGGCGGGCAGCGGATATGGCCAGGAGGTGACGGCTTATGAGATGGTGCAGATCATCCGCGCCGCTGGCCGCGTGCCGGTGCAGCGCAACACCCGCTACGAGGTGATCGAGGAATTCGCGGCGCATGACCCCGCGCGGCAGGCGCCACTGGTGGAGCGGCAGGGCGCGCCGCTGGATTTCATGGCTGACCTGCCCGCATTTTTGCAGGAGGCGGTATGATAAAGGTGGTGCTTTTGGCTGGCGGTGTGGGCGGGGCAAAGATGGCCGAGGGCTTTGACGGGCTTGAAGATGTGGCGCTGAGCGTTATTGGCAATGTGGCGGATGATGCGGCGTTCCACGGGCTGTGGGTTTCGCCCGATATCGACACGCTCACCTATTCCCTGGCGGGCCGGATCGACCGCACACAGGGCTGGGGGGTGAAGGATGAAAGCCACCGGGCTTTAGAGGTGCTGAAAGAGCTGGGCGAAGATACATGGATGACACTGGGCGACCGGGATTTTGGCCTGCATATCTATCGTAGCCAGGCATTGCAGCGGGGGCAGAGCCGCTCGGAAATCGCGGCGCATGTGGCGCGGGCTTTTGGGGTGGAAAGCCATATTTTACTGCCCACGGATGATGTGGTGCAAACCCGGGTGCGGGTGGCTTCGGGCTGGCTTTCCTTTCAGGA
>WFQA01000208.1 GCA_015487255.1 Paracoccaceae bacterium
AATGCGATCATCAACTGCCATCTGGCCACCGGGCGCATTGGCAAGCCCGGCGCGGGGCCGTTTTCTGTCACCGGCCAGCCCAATGCCATGGGCGGGCGCGAGGTTGGCGGGCTGGCCAATATGCTGGCCTGCCATCTGGATATAGAGGATGCCGACCACCGGGCGCTGGTGCAGGGGCATTGGCAATCCCCCACCATCTGCACCAAGCACGGCCTGAAGGCGGTGGAGCTTTTCAAAGCCTGCGCGCGCGGTGATATCAAGGCGCTGTGGATCATCGGCACCAACCCCGCCGTCTCCCTGCCCGATGCGGATTTTGTGCGCGCGGCGATTAAAACCGTGCCGTTTTGCGTGGTTTCGGATGTGGTGGAAACCGACACAACCATGCTTGCCGATGTTATTTTGCCCGCCACCACCTGGGGTGAAAAAACCGGCACGGTTACCAATTCCGAGCGCCGGATCAGCCTGCAAAAGGCGTTTTTGCCCAGCCCCGGCAAGGCCCGCCCCGATTGGCAGATCATCTGCGAGGTTGCCTGCCGCATGGGGTTTGAAGCCGGGTTCAACTATGCCTCGGTGGCAGATATATTTCGCGAATACGCCGCCCTTTCCGGCAAGGCCGCCGCGCTGGGCAAGGATTTTGACATCAGCGCTTTGGCGCAGATTTCCGATGCGGATTACGCGGATTTTCCACCGCGGCAATGGCCGTTGGCGCATGGCAGGCAGGGGGGGCGCTTTTTTGCCAAGGGCGGGTTTTATCACCCGGATCGCAAGGCCAAAATGCTGCCGGGCCAAACAGCACCCGCGGTTCTGGATGGTATCCGCTTCAATACCGGGCGGCTGCGTGACCAGTGGCACACCATGACCCGCACCGGAAAATCGGCGCGGCTCAGCCAGCACCATAGCGAACCCTTTGCCGAGATCCACCCGGCTGATGCCGAGGAACTCGGGCTTAATACCGGGGGGCTGGTGCAGGTGGTGCCGGTACAACCCGGCCGGCAAGGGCGGGTGATCCTGCGGGTGCTGGTCACGGATACCGTCCGGCGCGGCACGGCTTTCGCCCCGATGCACTGGAGTGCCGTGAACACGCAAGGCGGGCGGATCAACGCCGCCCTGCGCACCGAATGCGACCCGTTTTCCGGCCAGCCGGCGCTGAAAGGGGCCATGGTGCACCTGCGCCCCTTTGTGCCGCTCTGGCACGGCTTTGCCGCTTCAAGGCACGAGATGCAGCCCGGCCATGGCCATAGCGCCGTTGCCCGCACCGATACCGGCTGGCAGCAGGCGCTGGCCGGGCAGGAGGAGGTGCAGGATTGGGAGGCCAAGGCCCGGCAGGTGCTGAACCTTGCTTCGGGTGATGCCAGCCTGCTGGCTGACCGGGGCAAAAACACAATCCGGGTGGCTATTTATGACGGAGATATCCTGCAAGGGCTGTTTTTTGCCGCCCCGGCCCCGCTGACGATTTCACGCAGCTTTTGTGTGGCCAAAATCGGCACTGACCTGCCCGCCCTGCAAGCGCTGGCCGGGGCGGCCATGCAGGGCCAGCCGGACCCGGGACATATTGTCTGCGCCTGTTTCAATGTTGGGGTCAATACCATTGAAGCGGCGATCAGGGCCGGGGCCAATACCCCGCCGGCGCTGGGGCGCAATACCGGGGCGGGCACCAATTGCGGTGCCTGCAAGCCCGAGCTTCAGGCGTTGATCAACACCCATCTCCAAACCGCAGCCGAATGAGGTTATCATGAATATTTCCGAGCAAAACCGCGCCCTGGGCCTGAGCACCCTTGCTTTCACCATCTGCTTTGCGGTCTGGACGTTATTTTCGATCATCGGGGTCAGCATTAAAGAAGAATTGTTGCTTTCCGACACCCAGTTCGGGCTGTTGGTGGCCACGCCGGTGCTGACCGGCTCGATCAGCCGGTTGTTTTTGGGGCTGTGGACCGAGCGCTACGGCGGGCGGGTGATGTTTCCGTTGCAAATGCTGCTGACAGCGATGGCGGTCTGGGGGCTGACATGGGCCAGCAGCTTTGCCGGGTTTTTGCTGGCGGCACTGGGGCTGGGGCTGGCGGGTGGCTCGTTTATCATCGGGGTGGCTTATGTTTCGCGCTGGTTCGGGCAGGAAAAGCAAGGCACGGCGCTGGGTATTTTCGGGGTTGGCAATGCCGGGGCGGCGCTGACCAGCTTTGCCGCGCCGTTTCTGGTGCTGGCGCTGGGCTGGGAGGGCACGGCGCAGGTTTACGCGGTGGTGCTGGCGGTAAGCGCGGCGCTGTTTTATGCGCTGGCCAAAACTGACCCGGTCTTGGCGCAAAAGGGCGGCGCGGGCAAGCCTGTGGCCACATTGGCCAGCCAGCTTGCGCCGCTGAAAAACCCGCAGGTCTGGCGGTTTTCGCTTTACTATTTTTTTGTTTTTGGTGGTTTTGTGGCGCTGGCCTCGTTTTTGCCGCGCTTTTATATGGGGGCATACGGGCTTGAGTTGACTATCGCCGGGGTACTGGCCGGGCTTTATGCCATGCCCGGCGCGCTGTTTCGTGCCTTTGGCGGCTGGGTCGCAGACAAGGTCGGGGCGCGGCGGGTGATCCGCTTTACCTTTGCGCTCTCCATGCTGCTGCTGTTGTTGCTTGGCTTTCCCGGCGGGCAGTTCAGCACGCAGGGGATCAATGGTGTGATAACCATTGAATTCGGCCTGTCATTATGGGGGTTTGTGGCGCTTACCGTGGTGTTGGGCTTTGCCATGAGCCTGGGAATGGCAGCGGTGTTCAAGCATATTCCGGCCTATTATCCGCAGCATGTGGGGGCCGTGGGCGGGCTGGTCGGCATGATCGGCGGGCTTGGCGGGTTTTTCCTGCCCATCGCCTTTGGCCTGCTGCTCGATATGACCGGCATCTGGACCACCCCGTTTTTGCTGCTGTTTATCTTGGTGGCCCTGTCGTCGCTCTGGATGTTTCTGGCCATCCGCCGGATGGAGCCAAAACCCGGCCTGTCCGCCGCGACCTGAGCATATCGACCAATCGCCCAAGCTGTGGTAATATAGCCTGGCCTGGCTTGTTGGCTTGGGGGGTTGACCTTCCTGTTTGTGGAAGGCTTAGACTTGTCCTTGCCCATGCTGCCTGCCCATTCATGGCAGGCTGGTGCCGGAGTTATAGCCATAACCAATATGAGGAGGTGCACATGTCTGACACGTCTCAACCCAAATCCGCCCCGCGCCGGGATTTTCTGTATGTTGCCACCGCCAGCACTGGCGCGGTGGCTGTTGGCGCGGCGATCTGGCCGGTGATTGATGCGATGAACCCTTCAGCGGATGTTAATGCCTTTGCCTCGATCGAGGTGGACCTTTCCGGCATATTGCCCGGCTCGCGCATTACCGTCAAATGGCGCGGACGGCCGATTTTTATCGACCGGCGCACCGAGGAGCGCATCGCGCTGGCCCGGGTCGATGACAACAACTTTGACCTGATCGACCCGGCAACCGATGCCGAACGCGCCCAGCGGCCGGAATGGCTGGTGGTGATCGGGGTCTGCACCCATTTGGGCTGCATTCCGCTTGGGCAAAATGAGGGGGACCCGGTGGGCGATTGGGATGGCTGGTTTTGCGTCTGCCACGGCTCGGCCTATGATACCGCCGGGCGGGTGCGGCGCGGGCCAGCACCAAGAAA
>WFQA01000209.1 GCA_015487255.1 Paracoccaceae bacterium
TGATATGGGCCATGTGAGCCGAAATGAAGCCTTGCTGCACGCCGCTGGGATCGTCGCCGCCACCGATCTGCCGGTGAACGCAGACCTTGAAAACGGCTATGGGGATACGCCTGAAACAGTGGCCGAGACCATTCATCTGGCGGCGGGTGCCGGGCTTTCCGGCGCGTCGATAGAAGATACAACCATGCGGGCCAATGAGCCCGCCTACCCGTTTGATCTGGCGGTGGCGCGGGTGGCGGCGGCGGCGAAAGCAGCGCGGGATGTTGGCCATCCGTTTATCTTCACCGCCCGGGCGGACGGGGTGCTGACCGGCGCTTATGACATGGACGAGGCCATCGCCCGCGCTCGGGCTTTTACCGCAGTTGGCGCGGATGTGATCTATGTGCCGCTGCCGCCTTGCATGGCAGATATCGTCCGGCTTTGCGCGGCGGTGGACAAGCCGGTGAATGCACTGGCGGCGGGGCCGTTTTTGCAACATACGGTGGAGAATTTCGCCGCTGCGGGGGTGCGCCGGATCAGCCTAGGCTCCTCCATTGCCCGCGCCACCCACCGGCTGATAGATGATGCGCTGGGGGCGATGCTGGAGATGGGGGATTTCAGCCCCTTGCAGCGCTCGATCAAAGGTGATGTGGTTGATGCAATGCTCAAATAGGAAAAGCCGATGCTGAAATGGGCCATTTTGCTGAGCCTTTTGGGGAAGCCCGCGCTGGCCTGCAAGCTGGCGCTGGTTCTGGCGATTGATGTATCGACCTCGATCGACGCGGGCGAATATGCCTTCCAGCGCGATGGGCTGGCGGATGCATTGCTTGATACCGAGGTGGTGAATGTGCTGACCCGCGATCAGGTGGCGCTGATGGTGGTGCAATGGTCCGGAGCCAACCAGCAGGCCGCCGTGCTGCCCTGGCGGCGCATGCTCAGCCTGGCCGAGGTGCAGCGGTTTTCCAACCGGGTACGCCTGATGCGGCGGGAATATGTCAATTCCAAAACCGCCGTCGGCAGTGCGATCGAATTTTCGCTGGCACAGTTTGGCGCGGTGAATGACTGCCAGCGCAGGGTGATCGATATTTCGGGGGACGGGGCCAGCAATGCCGGGGCGGAGACCTCGAACCAAAGCCGCCGCGCCGCCCGGCTGGGGGTTGAGATCAACGGGGTGGCGATTGATATTATCGGTAACAGTATCTCGGAATATTACCGGCGCTTTGTGGTCACACCTGACGGGTTTGTAATGACCTCGACCGGGTTTTCCGACTATCCGCGCACCATCCGCGCCAAACTGCTGCGCGAGCTGGTGCGGCCCGGTTCTTGATCCAGCGCAAAGACAAGGGGCGTGTCTGGCTCTAGGCCGGTGAAAACCAGTTTGGAAATACCATGAAAACCACCTCCGAGCAGCGCCGCGCCTATACCGGCCCGATCTTTTTCAGCCGGGGGTTTCGGCCGTTTTTCTTTGCCGCCGGGCTATGGGCGGCTTTGGCCATGGTAATATGGGTGCTGGTGATGATGAGGGGCATGGCCCTGCCCAGCCGGATGAGCGCGGTGGATTGGCACCTGCATGAATTTGTCTTTGGCTATACCTCGGCGGTGATCGCCGGGTTTTTGCTGACCGCCGTGCCCAACTGGACCGGGCGCATGCCGGTGCTGGGCTGGAAGCTGGCGGGTTTGGCGGCGCTTTGGCTGGCCGGGCGGGTGATGGTGCTGTTCTCGGCCTATCTGCCGGTGCTGCTGGCGCCGGTGGTGGATGTTTCCTTCATCGCGGTGCTGGCGCTGGTGATCGGGCGGGAGATCGTGGCGGGGAAGAATTGGCGCAACCTCAAGGTGCTGATCATTCTGCTGCTGCTCGGGCTGGCCAATGCAGTGTTTTATATCGAAGCCTATCTCGGGGCGGGGTTTGATGGCTATGGCATTCGCGCCGGGGTGGCGTTGATTATGCTGCTGATCATGGTGGTTGGCGGGCGGATCATCCCGAGCTTTACCCGCAACTGGCTGGTGCGCCAACAGCCGGGGCGGCTGCCGGTGGCCTTTAACGGGTTTGACAGGCTGGTGATGGTGGTGAGCGCGGCGGCGCTGCTGCTTTGGGCATTCTGGCCCGAACCTGTGGTGGTGCGCCCGCTGGCAGGGCTGGCGGCGGCGCTCAATTTTGCCCGTCTGGCCCGCTGGGCGGGCTGGCGCACGGCGGCAGAGCCGCTATTGGCGATTTTACATATCGGTTATTTTTTCATCCCCTACGGTTTTTTGACCGTGGCACTGGGCATATGGCTGCCGGGCATTGCCCGTGCCGGGCAAATTCCCCATGCCTGGAGCGCCGGGGCGATCGGGCTGGTAACGCTGGCGATGCTGACCCGCACCAGCCTTGGCCAGTCGGGGCGGCCATTGCGGGCCACAGCGGCGATCACGGCGATTTATCTGGCGGTGTTTCTGGCGGTTGTGCTGCGCATTTTGGGGGAGTTTCGCCCGGATCTGCCGGTGTTTTTGCAGGCGGCGGGTCTTTTCTGGATACTGGGTTTTGCCGGATTTGTGCTTTATTACACCCCGATCTTTTTCCGGCCCCGCAGCAAACCCCTCTGATCGGGAGTGAAGCGGCGGTTGTTTCAAGGGCAATCCTTGCTATAAAAGAGGTCAAACAGCAGCGAGGCCTCCATGCTCCAGCACCGCCACCTTCTCGGGATCAACGGGCTTTCCAAAGCCGAAATCACCACCATTCTCGACCTTGCCGAGCTTTACGCCAAGCAAAACCGCTCGGCGCAAAAACATTCGGCCGCGCTTTCGGGCATGACCCAGGTGAATATGTTTTTCGAGCCGTCCACCCGCACCCAATCCAGCTTTGAAATTGCCGGCAAGCGGCTCGGGGCCGATGTGATGAACATGCAGATGGCGGCCAGCTCGATCTCCAAGGGCGAGACCCTGATCGATACCGCAATGACCCTGAACGCCATGCACCCGGACCTGCTGGTGGTGCGCCACCCGCATTCGGGCGCCGTGGCGCTTTTGGCGCAAAAGGTGAATTGCGCGGTGCTCAATGCCGGGGATGGCTGGCACGAGCACCCGACCCAGGCCCTGCTCGACGCTCTGACGATACGCCGCGCCAAGGGCCGGCTGCATCGGCTGACGGTGGCGATATGTGGCGATATCGCCCATTCGCGCGTGGCGCGCTCCAATCTTTTGCTGCTGGGCAAGATGGAAAACCGGGTGCGGCTGGTTGGCCCGCGCACCCTGATGCCCGGCGGCATTGGTGAGCTTGGGGTCGAGGTGACCGATGATATGGAAGCCGGGCTGAAGGGGGCGGATGTGGTAATGATGTTGCGCCTGCAACGCGAGCGCATGGATGGCGGGTTCATCCCCTCCGAGCGCGAATATTACCACCGCTGGGGGCTGGACGCGGCCAAGCTGGCCCATGCCAGGCCCGATGCGATTGTCATGCACCCCGGCCCGATGAACCGCGGGGTTGAAATAGACGGGGTGTTGGCGGATGATATCAACCGCTCGGTCATTCAGGAGCAGGTGGAAATGGGCGTGGCGGTGCGCATGGCGGTGATGGACCTGCTGGCGCGCGGGCTGCGGGCAAAACCGGAGGGGGTTATGGTATGAAAGTGATAGACAGGTTACCGGAGGATGAAGACATAATCTGGCAGGGCAAGCCCGATATTGCCAGCATGCCCAAGCGGGATATGAGCCGGGGTGACTGGTTCATGCTGGTGCTGGTGGCGGCGATCATGGTGTTTTTGCTGCTGACCATCGGGCCAACCCTGGCCGGCAGCTGGGCCGGGCTGGCGCTGTGGTTTGCGATTATTTTTGTGCTGGGCGGCATGCTGTGGTTTTATAAAGGCGGGCGGCAGCGGATGGAAATGAAGCGGCTCAAGCGGCTTTCCTACAAGCTGGGGAAAAACCACATGTATGTGCAGACCGAGCGCCCCGGAAAACCGCCAAAGCTGCATCAGTTCCTGATCACCAAAACCCACCGGATTCTATGGAATGGTGAAACCCCCGGCACGATCATTCTTTATGACGAGCAACTGGCGCGCAACATTCCCGATACGACCATGCCGAACATGACCTATTACAGCCGTTTTGTGCATATAGCCGATGCAGCAGATGTGCATCGGCTCATGCTCGAAATTCAAAACCGCGATTGAGGGTTATTCCGCCGGAGCGGCGCCCCCCCGGGCCTTGAGGCGCCAGGTTTTGAGGGTGGCTGCAAATTGCAGCAGCATGATGGTAACCACCAGGCCAACAAACGGCCAGCGGAACCAGTTTGGCTCTGGCGTGGCGCGGTCAAAGTGCAAGAAGTGCATGAACAGGAAATACCCCGTGTGCAGCACGATGATCCACCACATGATATAGGTGCCCTGCTGCACGTGCTTCCAGACCGAAGCGCCAAGCCAGCGCTGGCTGAAATCATTGGAGGTGAGCGTGAGGATGAGCGCATAGATCAAGGCGGCGATGCCTAAAATGTTGGAGAAGCCAAGCCCCTGCTGGAACATCACGTAGCGTTGCAATCCGGGGTGGAACTCCATGCCCACCAGCCGGTAAAGGTCCCAGTTCATCCAGCCGACCAGAATGATGGTGGCATGTATAAAGGCGGCGATCACCCCGTATATCCCCAGCTCGCGCCGCCACGGGATCAGGCGCTTGGCCGCCCCCCAAAGCCGCGAGAGCGGGCCGATCATCATCGACAGCGCCACCAGCACCACCGAGGCATCGCCCAGCGCCCGGTTCCAGCGGTGCATTTCTGACCATTGTGCCCGGGATTCGAGAAATCCGTAAGTAAGAAGCGCTCCAAAGAGCAGGATAACAAGGTGCCTTATTTTCCAGTCAAATGCTTTTTGCGCCACGATTTTCTCCCTGATGATGCTGGTCCAGCGCGTTATATAGGGTAAAATTTTGCTGCTGGGGAGTGGTTTGTTTCACGATTGCGTGAAAAGCGGTCCGATGTTTTCTTGCTGGGCGGTTTTCCGCGCTTATATGACCGTGTGGTCGAATGGCAAGGCCTTAACCGCGCGCAAACCTCGGGCTTGCAGGTTGCGCAACGGTGGGAGGCCGGAGATTTTACCATGTTTGGGTTCTGTAGAAATGTCTTGATGCGCAATCCATGCAAAATGCTTTGCCGGGTAAATCTACCTGTTTGGGGCCATGGTTTCATATACCCGAAATGCTTTCGCGCGGCAGGTTTTGCCCTTGTATCAAAGTTTGATGAAGGCACTGGCAGGGGCTAAGAGACTCGAACTCTTGACCTACGGTTTTGGAGACCGTCGCTCTACCAACTGAGCTAAACCCCTAGAGTGCAGCGGATGGATAGCGCTTGTCGCGGAGTGATGCAAGTGGGGATTGGGGCGGAAAGCGGCTCAAAGCAGGGTTTCGATGAAAACTGCGGCATTTTGTGGCCAGTGCCCCGCCTTGCCAGCGGCGTTTTTGGCAATGCGGGCCAGAGCGGCGCGGTCCGCATCCAGCTGCTCCAGCGCTGAAATTGCCGCCGGAACCACCTGCGCCGGGTCCAGCAAAATGCCGGTTTCGCCGTCGATGATTGCCTCATTCACCGCGCCGACATCACTGGCCAGCACCACCACACCGGCGCGCTGGGCCTCCAATATGGTCAGCGGCAGCCCCTCGTCGCGCGAGGGCATCAACAGCAGATCGATCGAAGCGTAAAACCGGTCCAGCCCGGCCCGGCTTTTAATCGGCGCACCGGGGGGCAGCCAGTCAGGAAAATCCACCCGGCTACCCAATACCGCGCTGCCATGCACCGAGAAATCAAACCGCCCGCGCAGGGCAGAGGCGACCTCGATAAACCGCTGCACCTGTTTTTGCGGGTCAAACCGCCCCAGAAAGCCAACCCGGAGCCTGCCCTTTTGCGGCTGGCGCGGCTTTGCCGCCACGCTTTCATAGCCCGGCCCGTTGGGCAGTGGCAGCAGCTTGCCCCGCGGCACGCCCAATGCGGCCAAGCGGGTGGCCAGCTGTTTTGAGCAGGTGATGATCCGGTCAAACCCGGCCTCGTAGCCCACCACAACCAGCGGGGTGCCCAGCCAGCGGCCATAGCCTGTGCGCTCAATAATATGCTCCCACGCCACCAGCCTGATACCCCTTGCCCGCAGCAGCGCCTGGCCGTGGTTCAGCGCGCCCGCGCCGCAATTCACCACCACATCCATCCCGGTGAGCGGGCCAAGCATGTCACCCATCAGTTGCCGCTCGGGGGCCACCGCCTCGGCTGTGCCCAGGTATCGGCTGCCACCCCAGTCCCGCAGCGCCGGGTCTTGCAATATCCAGATCTTTTCAAACGGGGCAAACATCCACTGCGCGGCATCAACCGTATCATTGCCATAGATGAACAGATGGCAATTCACCCCCTGCTTTTTCAGCGCCCCGGCCAGCGCGACCAGGCATTTTTCCACCCCGCCAAAGCGAAACACCTGAATGACAAACCCCACATGCGCCCCCGGCCCGGCCCCGGCCAGTGCCGGGCGGCCACCGGCATTGCAAAGCGCCACCTCGCCCGCCAGCCCGCTATAGGCCGGGGCGCGCCAGTTGGCATATTGCGCCGGCTCCACCTGCGCCATCGGTGAAAGCAGCAGCCCGCCGACCAGATCCATCAGCGCCTCCAGCGGCGGGGTTTGCGGCGGGGTTGGTGCGGGCAAATGCACCTCAAGCGGGGTCAGCGCCACGTTTTCGATCATATAGCGGATGATCTCTTCCATCTCGCCACGATCAAGCGAGGCGTTAAGATGGTGGGTGGACATGGCAATCACATCACAGCCCATGAGCATATCGCCACTCTCGTCCCGCAGCTTGCGCCCTAGCCTGATGCCAAGCGGCCCGTCGGCCAGTTTCAGCCCCAGCATCGGGGCCTGGCGCAGCCCGCCCTCAAGCTGGTAAAAGCAGCTTTCCAGCAGCCTGGCCCCGCGCAGATCGGCCAGTGCCTCGGGGGTGTAAAACACCAGCATCGGCGCAAAACGGCTCTCGGCGGGGTTGGCGCGTTTGGCAAATATCGCGGCGATCATGTCCTCGCGGCTGACCGCGCGGGCGGTTTCCGGGTCTGAGCCGATGGCGAAATGCCCATCGCTGCCGATCAGGGCAAAGCGCGGCCATTCCTCATTCCATGCCGCGGCCAGACGGTTGGAATTATAGAGCCAGCCATGCTTTTGCCGCAACTGCTCATGCAGCAGCCCCTGCTGGCGGTGCGCGGCCGAGATCATCGATTCGGGGCGTTTGCGATAGCGCAAAAACGCCTGCATCACCGGTGCGCCGACAAACCCGTTTTTTGCCGCGCCGAGCCAGAAATCCCAATCCTCCAGCCCGGCTTTGAAAGCCGGGTCAAAGCGCAAACCGCTGTCAAAAACCGCGCGCCTCACCAGGCTGCCCGCATCGCAAAAATTATCCGCCGCCAGCCGCGCCAGCGACCAGCTGCCGCCATTGGAAATATTGGCCTCGATCCCGAACCGGTCAAATTGCGGGTAAAACCAGCCCGCATCGCTGTTGCTCTCCAGCAGTGTGGCAAACAGCGCCAGCGCGTGCGGGTCGAGCTTGTTATCGGCATCGAGAAAATAGATCGCCTCCAGCGCCGGGTCTTTGAGGGCGTGCTCAACCCCGGTATTGCGCGCCGCACTCAAGCCGAGATTGGGCTGGTTGAGCAGGGTGATCTTTTCGGGGTGCGCCGCCCGCCAGCCCGCAAGGCTTTGGTGGGTTTGCGCCATGTCGCAGCCATCATTGACCAGAATGACCTCGAAATCCGGCGCATCTTGCTGGCTCAGGCAGGAAAGCACCGCCTCATCCAGCAATACCGGATGGTGCCAGACCGGAATGATAATCGCGATTCGCGCCATTTAACCCCCCACCGGGCAAATCTCCAGCCCGCGGATAAACACGCTGGCCATCGGCGATGGGGCGCGCAGGCTGAAATAAAGATCAACCGTGCCGGGGGTGGGGATATCAAGGTCGCACTGGCCGTGGGATTCAGATGGCAGATATATTTTGCGCCCCCGGCTATCGGCATCCGGCCCCAGAGAAAGGGTCACCGTTTCCGGCCCGAAGTTTTGCGCATAGGCGGCAATATTGGCCGGCATCGGCACCTCGATACCGCGAAAAACCAGCTCAAGCCTGCCATCATGGCCCGGATGCAGGGAAAATGCATCGCGCCCGCGCAGGCGTTTGGCGGTGCCGCCTTTTACCTCCGGCTCGGGCAGGGCCGAAGCCGGGATGATATGGCGTGCCTTGCCGGAGGCCATTTCGGGCAGGCGGATACCGGGCAGGCCCTGCCAGACACGCAGCGCCAGAGGGGCTGTTGCCGGGGCGGCATGCAGGGTTTCAAGCGGGGTCGGCAGGCTCAGCCCCAGCGCAAATTCGCTTGTTATCTCCAGCACCACATCCCCGGCCAGCCCGGCAAGCGGCCTGGTCAGCAGGGCGCGCTGCCAGCCCGGCGCGTGGGCCTCAAGGATGAGCGATGGGGCAAAATCCGCCCCCACCGGCCGGGTGAAGCGCAATTCGGCCTTGCCCGGCCCCATGGCCCAGATATCGACCGCGACCAGCCCGGCCGAGCCAACCGGCAGGCGCTGTTGCACCCTGCCCGCAGGTAGCGCCTGATCGGCATATTCCCAGGCCCGCGCGCAGGTGAATTTGGGGGCAAAGCTGCTGTTGAGGAAATCCTCCACCTGATTGAAGCTTTGCTGAAGCTGCATGTAATCGCCGCGCAATAGCGCATTTTCGCTGCGCAGGGCGGTATTTTCCATCCGCAGCTGCGCCCGATGGTCAAGCGCCGTTTTCAGGGCCAGCGGTGGCAGCTCATGCACGGTTTTTGCCGCCAGAACCGGCACGGCCAGCGCCTTTATCAACGCCGCCATCGGGCCATTGGCAAAGGTGGACATATCTTTTGGGTCAAGCAGCAGCGCCAGCGGTGGCAATCCGGGCCAGACCGGGTTTTCATCGGCCAGCCAGGGGGTGATGTCACAAAGCCGCATACCCGCGACAGTGCCTTGCAGCAGGCTGTGGCTCACCAGCAATATCGGGGTTTGATCATCCATTTGCGTTTTTCCCATCGGTTTTGGCGCGAGGGGCATCCCCGAGCAGCCGCATAAAGGGCGGAGATAGTTCCACGCTGTTTTCCCGCATGAAGCCATAAAGACCCTCTGCCGCCTTTTGCCTGATCGCCTGATAGCGCGCCGGGGTGAAATTGATGATCGATTTCAGATATTCCCGCCCGGCCCCCGGGGCGAAATCATGGGCGCGGATATAAGGCAGGCCGGCACTGGCACAGGCGCTCTCGGTGGCGCTATCTTCAACCACCATCAGCCCCATGCGCTGGGTTTGCAACGCCAGCGCCACCCCCTGAAAACTGCCCCCTGCCACCAGATCGTAGCGGCGCAGAGAATCCATCCATGCCCCTGTATTAAAATAGGCGCGCAGATGATTCCGGCAAAAACGGCGAAAGGCAGCATCGGGCATATCGGGGTTGAAGCGCCGTTTCAACGCGGCAAAATCCGCCTTGCTGACCGGGGCAAACTCGCCGCGCGCCATTTGCAGCGCCCCCAGCCCGTGCTGCACGATATATCCGCCCTGCACCGGCCCGTCAAAGGCCAGCGCAAGCAGCGCCCGCTCCGCCGGGCGGGTGCGGTTTTTGTGGCCCGCCACCACGCAAATCGCCTCGGGCAGCTTATGGCGCGCCCAGTTGGCGGCAATGCGCGCCCCGAGATCGGGAGCGGGGTTGATGAATTGCGAAAGGCTGGCCCCGCAAGCTACACCCGACACCCCCGCCGTCCGCAGCGCGGCCTGATCGACCTCGCTATTCACCCGGATATTCAGCCTATCGCCAAAGGCCCTGAACCAGGCAATCGCTGAAGCATCCAGCGCCTCAACCGTCAGATCAACCGCCATGACAGGGGTTTTGAGCGCGGTGATAAAAGTGGCATCCACCCCTTGCGCCTGCGCCTGCGCCGGGGTGGTGCCGACGACCACCACCAGATCGGAGATTTTATCAATCGCCGCAACCCCCAAAGCCGGGTCGATAAAACGCACAGCCCCTTTCAGCAGTTTTTGCAAAGCCGCCAGCGGCAATAGCCGCCCGGTATCCACCCCCAGCCCGGCCAGCAGCGCCCCGGTTTTCATATTGGCATAGAGCAACGGATCAAAGGGCTTCCACAATACCGATATGCGTTTGATTTCAGTCATTTGATTTTTCGACCACCTGTTTACCAATTGGAACCGCTTTTGGCTTTATCCTTGAATTTAATTATGTCAACAATAGGCCAAGCCTCGATAAACCTTTCAAAACCATAAAATACCCCTTATAGGTTGAATTGTTCGTATAAGATATGCTATTAGCGCAAGCAGCAATGGTAAAGAATTTTCAGATTAAACAACAGGGCCTTGATTTGAACAAACGATTTGGCATTTTGCTGGCGCGGCAGCGTTCCGGAACCGGCGCATTGGGCACCATTCTGGACAAGCATTCCCAGATTAAATATCTGGGCGAAATCTTCCATCCCGGCAATGTCGGCTCGGCGCATAATTTTTTCACCTACAAGCTTGAGGCGGTCAAGAAAGATCCCGAGCTGATGCTGCCCGAGCGCGGGCTTGAGCTGCTGAACGGGTTTCTGGAGTGGAAGGCCGAGGTTATCAAAGATCAGCTACCGGTGATCGATGTGAAATATTCCTCGCTGCATCACCTGACCTCGCCCTGGCTGGAGCCGGCCGCCCGCCCGGCGCTGCTCACCCATTGCATCAACCACCGCCTGCCGATCATCCACCTGACGCGTGAAAACTATCTGCACGGGTTTGTCTCCGGGCGGCTGGCGGAGGCCAACAAAGTGTGGCATGCCCGTTCGGAAACCGAAATCAAGGTCACCTCGGTGGAGATTGATACCGAGATGCTGCTCTCCAGCTTTCGCCAGACCAGGGCCAGTGTTGAGCTGGTGCGGCACTGGCTTGGCAAGCGGCATTTTGTTTATGAGGTCGAATATGCCAACCTGTTTACCCCGGATGGCAATTTCTCGGATGATGTCCGCGTTGAGCTGGAAGACCTGCTCGATATTGACGCCTTCACCGATACCACCCCGGTTTTTGTCAAGCAAAACAAGGCGCCGCTCACTGAATCGATCAAGAATTATGAGCAGGTTTTTGACGCTTTGAAAGACACAGAATATGTCTGGATGCTGGAAACATAGCCAATCAGGGCTTTGAAGGCGGGGCAGGATGGCCCTCCCCTCTCGCCCGCAGCTATTGCCGGCGCGCGCTTGGGCGAAGAGCAGTTCAAAGAACATTAAGGCGTTTTGCGTTCGATTGTGGCCACCCAGCGTCGAGCACCTGATTCTGGAATTGCAATTCATTCGGCGATGCGCCAAAAGGCGGGTGTGGTCCCGTGGCTCAACTGGATAGAGCAGCCCCCTCCTAAGGGGCAGGTTGCAGGTTCGAATCCCGCCGGGATCACCAATTATCTTTCCATTACAATTAATTAACGGGCCGTTATCGGGCGAACCATTGCCAAATAGTGTTACACATATCCTATACACTCTCGCAGAATCAGGTATGGCATGCACAAAGCATCCGGTTTTATGGGGGAATTCACATACTGGCGGGGAAACAGCCGTCTGTAGCAATATGCCGCCCTTCCCAACCGGAAAAAACCTCCGTTGCTCCACCTCAAACCCGAGGGTAATTGGGGCGCAGGTCAACTTTATTAAGGCGTTTTGCGCTTGATTTGAATCGGTTTTACCATTGAACGCGATTGTTTCACAATCACTGCCTCAATGGTAAAACCGACAGGTGGTTCAGACAAAGCGCAAAACGCTTTAAAATCTCTTGAAAGAAATGTACTTGCAGCAAATGAGCAGCCAATATTGGGCACCACGGGCAGGCAAAGGTTACTGCGGCAAATCTGATCGGGGCAGGTTGCGCGGAGCGATGTAGGCAATGAACTTTCCGGTGCCCATCTGCACCCCGTTCCAGTTATCAGCCTTGAAATCCAGCACGGTTACCGCCCCGGTTGGATATTTGCGAAAGGCCTCATGATCTGGTGGCGGGTCGCGGCGCAGATCGCGGGCGAATTCGCCGATGCCGGGCATGTGGCCAAGCATCAGCACCGTATCACCACTGGCGGCGTGCAGGCTGGCCAGCATGGTGGCGGGGCCGGCCAGATAAAGCGCATCCTGAAACTTCACCTCCGGGGCGGCGCCAAGGGTTTGGGCAATGCCCTCCCAGGTTTGCGCACAGCGGCTGGCGTTGGAGGAAAGAACCTGATCGGGAATAAACCCTTCACCCTTCAGCCAGTTGCCTATTTTGAGCGCGGCATCGCAGCCCCGCGCATTGAGCGGGCGGGTTTTATCATCCGCCGCATCGCTGGACCAGCTTGATTTGGCGTGGCGGATCAGGATCAGTCGTTTCATATTGCCTCCGGAGTTGCCGTTTGACTCTGCCCGCAAATCTTTGTGCTGTCTACAGCTTATCGGCAGGCAGTTTCAAGGCCCAAAGCAGCTTGGCCGGCTCTTCGCCCTGCCAGCGCAGGCCCACGGTCATACCGTCATGGCCCTTGGCGGGCTGGGCGATATAGGTGCGGAAGATCCGGTCCCAGACCGACATGGCAAAGCCGTAATTGCTATCGTGCTCGGCGCGTTTGTCGGAGTGGTGAATCCGGTGCATATCCGGGGTGACCAGCACCAGCCGGATGAGGGCATCCAGTTTTTTTGGCAGCTTCATATTGGCGTGGTTGAACATGGCCGTGCCATTGAGGATGATCTCAAACAACACCACCGCCAGTGCCGCAGGCCCAAGCAGATAGACCAGCCCGATTTTCAGCAGCATCGAAAAGGCGATCTCGACCGGATGGAAGCGAAAGGCCGAGGTGACATCGAGGTCACGATCCGAGTGGTGAACCCGGTGAAACCGCCACAAGAAATTGATTTTGTGCGAGATCAGGTGCTGAAACCAGATAGCAAAATCAAGGATCAAAACCGCCAGAAGCACCTCCAGCCAGCCGGGCCAGTTCAGCGCGTTGAACAGCCCCCAGCCATTGACACCGGCATCATAGGCCGCGCCCACCGCAAGCAGCGGCATCAGCAGCGCCATCAGATAGATGGTGCCGGTATTGAGAATGCTTATCGCCCAGTTGGTGGTCCAGCGTTTGGCGCGGGTTTGCACCCGCTT
The DNA here is from genome assembly GCA_015487255.1 of Paracoccaceae bacterium. Taxonomy (GTDB): domain Bacteria; phylum Pseudomonadota; class Alphaproteobacteria; order Rhodobacterales; family Rhodobacteraceae; genus UBA3077. The sequence goes on from WFQA01000209.1 coordinate 13,117, forward strand.
GCGGCGCGGAATCCAGGCTTCAATGGCGGCAAAGAGCACAAACAGGCCAAAAAAGATCGACAGGCGGATGATGTTTTCGTTTTCCATGCCAGCAACTTGGCGCTTTGCCCAGGGCATTTCAAGTCACATTCACGAGATATATTCGTGATATTGAATTTATGCCCAGGCTTTTTGCAATTCCGGCCGCTCATCCGGTGATCAGCTGGGTAAACAGGCCAAACAGCAGCGTGACCAGCAAGGTCGAGACCCAGACAACAGCGCCCGCCGCACCGGCAGAGGCAACCTCCGCCCCATTGTCAGGCTGGTAAAGCGCCACGATTATGCGCAGATAAACCGCCAGTGCCAGCACCGAATTGAGGATGGCGATCACCGCCAGCCACAAAAACCCGGTCTCGATCGCCGCGCCAAACAGCAACGCCTTGCCAAAAAAGCCAAACAGCGGCGGAATACCGGCCAGCGACAGCAGAAAAACCACCATGGC
>WFQA01000210.1 GCA_015487255.1 Paracoccaceae bacterium
TGGCATAATCCACCGGCACGTTTTTGTGCGAGAGCACCTGAAACGAGGTGCCGTGCACATGGAACGGATGCTGCATCATATTGGCGCTGACCTCCCAGATTTCGGTCTCGCCGGGCTGCACTTGCTCGTTGATCACCTCCATCTCCATTTCCTTGCCGTTGATTGCCATGCCGCCGCCATTCACCGCCATGCCCATCATGCCGCCCCGCATCATATCAAGGCTGAAGCGCCGCCGCCGCACCGGATCGCCAAAATCAACCATCGGCGCGCCGGGCAGGGTATCTGCCAAAGTGGTGACCTTGGGGGTAAGCCCGGTATTGACAGCGAATTTCATCACCTCAAAGGCATGATTGCTCTCCATTTCCGGGCTGTTGCCGCCCATCATGCCGCCGCCACCCATCATGCCACCACCCATGGGCGAGTTGTTATCCTCCCCCGAGAGCAGCCGCACCGCTGCGCCATCGCTGAAATCAACCACAATCTCGGCGCGCTCGCCGGGGGAAAGGGTGATCGCGTCCATCATGACCGGCGCGGGCAGCAAGCCGCCGTCAGAAGCCACCTGCGCAAAGGAGCGCCCGTCCTCAAAGCGGAAATGGAAGATCCGCGCATTGGCGCCGTTGAGAATACGCAGCCGCACCAGCCCGGCAGGCACAGTCGCCTCGGGGCGGATCGCGCCATTGACCAAAATCTCGTCCCCCCGATAACCCATCATAATCGCCGGGCCGCGCGGGCTGTAATCAAGGCTGCCATCACTGGTAAAGCGCCTATCCTGCACCACCAACGGCAGGTCATCCTCGCCATAAGTGCCGGGCAGGCCCGCATTCAGTTCCGGGTCGTCAATCAGCAGCATACCTGCCAGCCCAAACCATACATGCGCGCCGGTGCGCTCCATAATATGGGAATGATACCAAAGGGTTGCGGCGGGTTGATCGATGTCGAGCAACGCCTCGCGCGGGGTGTTGGGCAGCACCGGCGTGTGTGGCCCGCCATCGAGATACCCCTCGATATGCAGCCCGTGCCAATGCATCGAAACCGGCTCTTCGATGGTGTTGCCAAGCCCCACCCGCGCAGTTTCACCGCGCTTCATGCGGATCACCGGCCCCAGAAAGGCCTGCGAATAACCCGCGGTTTGCGTCGCCTTGCCCAGCAAAATATTGCTGCTGCCAAGCTGGGCGGTCACCTCGCCCAAAGTGCCGCCGCTCAGGTCTTGCACATCGGGAATCGGCAGAGGCGTGCCACCCTCGGCCGCCCATGCCCGCCCGATCACCGCCGGCAAGAATACGCTTGCGCCAGTTGCCTTGATGAAATTTCTTCTGGTAAACTGCATGGGTTCAATCCTCTTTTTCATATTGCATTTCTTATATAGATTGTTTTCCCGATATTCCACTAACAGGATCGTAAAATATGAACCCTTTATCGCACCTGCTGGCGCTGGCGGCGCTATCTCTCAGCCTGTTCAGCCATCCCGCCACGGCGCAAAGCGCTTTTGAGGCATGGAAACAAGGCTTTCGCGCCACGGCTTTGGCCCAAGGCATAGAGCCGCGACTGTTTGACACGGCCTTTCAGGGGGTTTCGCCCAACGAAGATGTGATCGGGTTTGACCGTTTCCAACCCGAATTCAGCAAACCGATCTGGGATTATCTCGATACAGCGGTCTCGCAAGACCGTATCGTTGAGGGCCGGCAAAACCTGCGCCAGATGCTCCGGTTGCTGCGCCGGGTCGAGAATCGCTACAAGGTGGATGCCGAGGTGATCGTGGCGATCTGGGGGCTGGAGAGCAATTACGGCCAGAACCGGGGTGATATTTATACCATCGAGGCGCTGGCCACCCTGGCCTTTGATGGCCGCCGCGCCCGTTATGGCGAACGCCAGCTCATCGCCGCGCTGAAGATCCTGCAAGCGGGGGATGTGAGCCAAGCGGATATGCGCGGCTCATGGGCCGGCGCGATGGGCCACACCCAGTTTATCCCAACCAGCTTTCTGGCATTGGCCGCGGATTATGACGGTGACGGCAAGCGCGATATCTGGAGCGACAACCCGGCTGACGCATTGGCCTCCGCCGCCAATTACCTGCACGAAAACGGCTGGGTGCGCGGCCAGCCATGGGGGGTGGAGGTGGTGCTGCCCGAGGGGTTTGATTATGCGCTGGCCGATGTCAACAACCGCCAAAGCGCGCGCTATTGGCGCAGCCTCGGGGTGCGCCGGGCCGATGGTGGGAGATTGCCGGATTATTCCGATGCGGCGCTGTTGCTACCTGCGGGTGATGGCAACCCGGTTTTTGCCATTTACAAAAACTTCGAGGTGATCAAGCGCTATAATAATTCGGTTTCCTACGCCCTGTCGGTGGGCCATCTGGCAGACCGTATTTCCGGGGAAGGCGCTTTTATCACCCCGTGGCAGCGGGGCGGAGGGCTGAGCCGTGATGAGATATACGAGCTGCAAACCCTGCTAACCGCGCAGGGGTTTTCTACCGGAGGTATAGACGGGGTGGCCGGGGCCAAAACCCGCTCCGCCATCATCGCTTACCAGAAAAGCCTCGGGATGGAGGCGAACGGCTTTGCCACAATGGCGCTGCTGCAGCGTTTGCGTTAAGCCTTCAATAAGCCAGGCGCGGCATCCGGCCGAGCAGCGAGCGCCCGCCATCCACCGCCAATATCTGCCCGGTGATGAAGCTGGCGCATGGCGAGGCGAGAAACAGTGCCGCCTGCGCGGCCTCCTCGGCCTCGCCAATGCGCCCGATCGGGGTGGCGGCAATCACCGCGTCGCGCAGCTCTTCATCTTCGGCGATCAATGCGTGCAGGCTGCCGCTCATCACGCTGCCCAAAGCCACCGCATTCACTCGGATATTTTGCGGCGCATAAGCCACCGCCAGCGCGCGGGTGAGCTGGTCAAGCGCAGCGCTGGCCACGCTGAAGCCTACCGATTCCGGCACCGCATCCTGCGCGGAAATCGAGGAAAGGTTGACAATCGCCCCGCCCTCGCCCTGCGTGATCATGCGCCTGGCCACGGCCTGACACAGGCGCATGGCCACCGTGGTATTTTGTTGCAGCATGGCTTCAAATCGCGCGTCGCAGGCGTCCAGCGCATCACAGGGCAGCACCTGCCGGTTGGCATTTATCAGAATATCAACCTGATCAAACGCATCAATCGTGGCCGCCAGCAGGTTGTTGATGGTCAGCTTTTCGCGCAGATCACCGGCAAAAGCCTGCGCCTGACCTTGATTTTCCACCAGCGCTTCGACCTCGGAATCGAGCTTGTCCTCATCGGTATCGGCAAGCAGCACCCTGGCGCCGGATTCAACAAAAAGCCGGGCAATGGCCAGGCCAACCCCGTTGGCGGCACCGGTCACGATCACCGATTTTCCAGAAATATTTGTGGCCATTGGCCCTCCGGTGATTCTCTAAATCCTTGTCGCTTATACGGTATTTGTGCCGCACGAGCCAGATGTTAAGCTTTTGGCAAGCTCGCCTCGAAGAGTTTGAATCCGTCGGTTTGCTCGATCATTTTCCATTTGCGAAAATGCGCTTCCAGCGGCCGCTCATAGGGTAGCTGCCGGTTGGCCACCAGTAATAACCGCCCCTTGGGCTTGAGGATTTTCGCCGCCGCCCGGATAAACCCGATGCCGATCTCCGGCTCGGCCAAGCGGCTCTGATGGAAGGGCGGGTTGCTGATAACCACATCAAAAGGCGGAGTTTTGGGCAGGTGCAAAACATCGGCCCAGATAAAGCTGGCGCGTTTGTCGGCAATATTCAGCTTTGCGGCTTCCAGCGACATGTGTTCAGCCTCGTAAAGCACAACCTCGCTCAGTTCCGGCCCCAAAGCCTGCTGTGAAAGCCAGCCCCAGCCCGCGCCGAGATCTGCCACCCGCCCCCGCAATGCTAGCAAGTGAGGGGCCAGCAGAGCGCTGCCGGCATCCACCTTTTCATGCGAAAACATCCCCGGCGCGCTAAAAAAACCCGCCTTGTTTTTGGCCATTTGCCCGGCGGACAGCCACGCGGCGGGCATTTTTGTGGCCGCAAACCAAAATACCTTGCCGTGTTGTTTTGAAATCACCTCAATCGGCGTCACTTTCTTCACCGCTTTCAGCAGGCTCTCTATCCCGTCGGTCTTGGCCCCATCCACCAGCACCACCCCCTCGCTCATGGCGCAGGCGCGGGCGATGTTGCACAGGTTTTCCGGTTTGGAACGGGTGAGCTGCAGCAAAACCATGCCAAACCGCCCCTCGGCGCGCGGCACAACCGTAAAGCCCTGCTGCTCAAGCCGGTTGGCTGCCGGGGCAAAGCCCTGCTCGATGGTCACATGTTTAAATTCATCCAGCCCAAACCCATCAGCCGGGCGGATCACCAAAACCGGGCCGGTCGCTGTGAGCAGCCCCTGCTCAAACGGCGCTAAAAACCGTGGCGCGCGGCTCACTCTTTTTCCATCGTGCATTGCAGCGGGTGCTGGTTGCGGCGGGCGTAATCCATCACCTGTGTTACCTTGGTTTCGGCGATTTCGTGCGAGTAAACCCCGACAACCGCCAGCCCTTTCATATGCACGGTCAGCATGATCGAATGCGCCGCGTCGGTATTCAGCCCAAAGAACCGCTCCAGAATATAAACAACAAATTCCATCGGGGTGTAGTCGTCATTAAGCAACAACACCTTGTAAAGCGGTGGTTTTTTGGTTTTTTCTTTTGGAATGGTCATCAGACCCACCCCGTCTTCGGGGGGGTCATCGCCGCTCATCATTGTTGGCTCGAAAATCATGCGCGCACTTATCCTTGAGATTGCGAATTTTATATATTGCATATAGGCGCAATAAAAAAGGGGGCAAGCGCCCCCTTTTCCCAAATCATCAATACCCGGCGTTTAGGCGGAGTAGGATTTTGCCAGATCATTGGCGGCTTTCACGCGCGCACCAACCGGGGCCAGCGCCTCTTTGGTGGCTTTGGCCATGGCTTCATTCCACTTGGTTGCCTGGGCAAAAAAGCCTTCAAAAGCGCTGGTGGCAAAGGCCGCCTGCTTTTCAAACAGCTCGGTTGGGGTTTTTGCCGTGGCGATATCCTTGGCGGCGGCAATGGATTCATCGAAGGATTTCTTCGAGAAAGCGGCGATGTCGGCGTTCAGTTCTTCAGCGGCCTTGGCGGCGATTTCGGTGGATTTTGCCAGCGCGTCCAGGGTTTCCTGGCCAAATGCGCTCATATCTTCGAAGCCCTTGCCAAATTTCTCGGCATTGGCCTCAAGGGTTTTTTGGGCATCGGTGAAGATTTTTTCAGCTTTATTGGCGGTTTTTTTAGCAGTGGCCATGGTGATTCTCCTATCAGTTTTCATTTCCTGAGCTTCATATAGGGGCTATGCTGCACTGCGTCAAGGTTTTGTTGTGCAGTGCAGCATAAAATAATTGTTTTCTTTGTTGCAAGGGTTTGCTAGGCTGCACTCTACAGTATCGAGCACCGGAAAATCGGGCCGATCGGCAAATCGAGCAGACGAGCCATAACATGATGAAACAGTGCCTTCGCGGGATAGTCCTCGCGTGTATTCTGGTATTTTCGGGGGCGGCCGCATGGGCGCAACCCTATGCCGCCTTTGTAATGGATGCCCGCACCGGCGAGGTGCTGCACGCCCGCAGCGCTGATCGCCAGCTTGCCCCGGCCTCGCTGACCAAAATGATGACCCTCTATCTGGCCTTCACCGAGATCCGCGCCGGCAGAATGCAGCTTGACCAGATGATCACCATTTCGGCCAATGCCTCCAGCGAGCCGCCCTCCAAGCTGGGCCTGCGGCGCGGCAGCCGCATCCAGTTTCGTTATCTGATCCGCGCGGCGGCGATCAAATCGGCCAATGATGCGGCCACGGCGATTGGCGAGGCGATCTCTGGCTCAGAGGCCGAATTTGCCCGTTATATGACCGAAACCGCCCGTGCCATGGGCATGCGCAATACCCAGTTTCGCAATGCCACCGGGCTGACCCAGAGCGGGCATTATTCCACCGCGCGCGATATGGCGCTGCTTGGCCGTCGGCTGTTTTATGATTTTCCGGAATATTACAACCTGTTTTCGCGGCGCACCGCCAATGCCGGTATTGCCACCGTGCGCCACACCAACCGGCGCTTTCTGAATGCCTATGAGGGCGCGGACGGGATCAAAACCGGCTATACCAATGCGGCGGGCTTTAACCTTGTTGCCTCGGCGCGGCGCGGCAATGAGCGTATTATCGCGGTGATGTTTGGTGGCACCTCCACCAACCAGCGCAACGCAAGGGTGGCGGAGTTGCTCGATATGGGCTTTAAGCGCGCCCCAACGCGCGCGGAGGTGGTGCCCTTGCCGCGCCTGAGCCTGCGCCCGTCTGGCGGCGGGGTGCAATATGCGCAGGGGGACGGTTCGGGCGTTGTGCCGCGCACCGCACGCCCGGCGCGGCGTAGCGAAACCGTGGCAGTGCTTATGGCCCGCAATGTGGATGATGCAATACAGGCGGCGGCCATCGAGGCGGCTATAGCCGAGGCAAATTACGGCCCGCCCATCAGCCCCGGAGCCAAGTTTGTGCAGCCCCCCGGGGTTAGCCCGCCCGCCATGGTGCGGCCACTTCGCCGCCCGGAGTTTGGCGGTTCCATCGCTTTGGCCGCGGTTGCGCCGCTGCCGGAAGCCATTTCGCCCGTGCGCATCACACAAGGGGATTCAACCGGGGAATACGCGGTGCAGGTTGGAGCGTTTCGCAATCGCGGGCAGGCAGAGCGGCTGCTCATCCAGACGGCACTGGTGGATATCGAATCCTTTGAAGACGCCCAGCGCAGCATCACGCTTGGGCAAGTGCAGGGGGTTTCGATGTATCAGGCCCGGTTTGTGGGCATGAGCGCGGAAGCGGCGATCAAAGCCTGCGACCGTCTGCAATCCCGGCTTTCTGACTGTGCGATCATCGCCCCGCAAGGCTAAAGCGCTTTACGCATATTGAACCACTACATCCCGGTCGTGCTTTTTCACGACCCGCGCCGACGAGGTGGCCCGAAGGGTCGCCGAGGAGGCGCGCGCGGCGGCGCTGCAGTAAAATATCCCGATATTGCATCAAGCGGCACCGGTGGCATTTTTGAAGAGGCCTTCAAAAATGGGAATCGCGACGCCGCGGCCTCGGCTTCGCCTCGGCAAGGGGGTGCCCTCCATAACTCTTATGCCAAAAACCCCCGCCCCTTCAGCAAGGCTTCCGCCTTTGGCATTTCACCACGAAATGCATTATAGAGTGCCTCCGGGTCTTTTGACCCCCCTGCCGAATATATGTATTTTGCCAGCCGCAAAGCCGTATCCGGGTCAAACGCATTGCTAGCCTCTTCAAAGGCCGCAAAGGCATCCGCATCCATCACTTCAGACCACATATAGGAATAATATCCAGCGGCGTATCCATCACCGGAAAACACATGGGCAAAATGCGGCGCGGCGTGACGCATGGTGATGGCGGCAGGCATATTCAGCGCCTTCAGCGATGCCGCCTGCGCCTGCATCAGGTCATCCGGCGTATCCCCGCTGTGGAAATCCAGATCGACAATCGCTGACGCCACGAACTCCACCGTGGCAAAGCCCTGATCAAAATTCGCCGCTGCCTGCAACCGCTGCATCAGGCTCTCGGGCATGGGTTGGCCGGTTTTGGCATGGCGCGCGTGTTTGGCCAGCACTTCGGGCACGTTCAGCCAATGCTCATAAAGCTGGCTTGGCAGTTCCACGAAATCCCGCGCCACCGAAGTGCCGGAGATAAACCCGTAGGTCACATCCGACATCAGCGTGTGCAGCGCATGGCCAAATTCGTGAAACAGTGTGCGGGCGTCATCAAAGGTAAGCAATGCGGGCTGGCCGGCCGGGGGCTTGGCGAAATTGCACACATTTACCGTGATCGGGCGCACCTCGCCATCCATGGCGCTTTGGGCGCGAAACCGCGAGCACCACGCCCCGGAGCGCTTGGAAGGCCGGGCAAAATAATCGCCGATAAAAACCCCGATATGGCGCGCGCCCTTCTTCACCTCCCAGGCCCGCGCATCCGGGTGATAAAGCGGCAGATCAAGCGGTGCAAAGCTGAGGCCAAACAAACGGTGCGCCACGTCAAACGCCGCCTCGATCATGTTGTCGAGGCCAAAATACGGTTTTATCTCGGCATCATCGAGATCGTGCATCCGCTTTTGCAACCGCGTGGCATAATAGCGCCAGTCCCACGGGGCGAGGGGGTCATTGATCCCGTCGCCCTGCATCATTTCCGTCAGCTTTTGTGCATCGGATTCTGCGGCCGCTCTGGCCGGTGCCCAGACCTGCATCAGCAATTCGCGCACGGCTTTTGGGGTTTTGGCCATCTCGCCATCAAGCTTATAGGCGGCGAAATTTTCATAGCCCAGCAGTTTGGCGCGCTCATCGCGCAGGGCCAGAATTTCCAGCGCCCCGGCGCGGTTGTCGGTTTTACCGCCATTTTCACCCCGTGCCACCCATGCCTTGAAGGCCATCTCCCGCAGATCACGGCGTGGCGAGAATTGCAAAAACGGCACGATGAGCGAGCGAGAAAGGGTCAGCCCATGGCCTGCCTCGCCGCGCTCCTTAGCGGCCGAGGCCGCGGCGGCGATCACATCATCGGGCAGGCCCTGCAAGCCGGCTTGATCCAGCGGCATGAACCAGCCGCGCTCATCGGCCAGCAGGTTTTGGCTGAAGGTGGTGCCAAGGCTGGCGAGGCGCTGCATGATTGCGGCAAAACGCTGCTTTTCGGTCCCTGCCAGCTCCGCCCCCGCCCGGCGAAACATTTTCTGGTAA
>WFQA01000211.1 GCA_015487255.1 Paracoccaceae bacterium
CCCCGCCGCGGCCAACGATCCGCAATATGATCAACCTTTCGACCAAGGTCCGCTGGGGGCTGGGGATGCTGGGCACCAGGCGGCGCAGCTTTGGCAATATCGTTGGCCATGCCAAGGGCGTGACCAACATGAATGATCTGGCCAGTTGGACCCATGAGCAGTTTGACCCGGCGCTGAGTTGGGATGACGTGGCGTGGATCAAGCAGCAATGGGGCGGCAAGCTGATCCTGAAAGGGATTTTGGACGCGGATGATGCCCGGTTGGCGGTGAAATCCGGGGCCGATGCGCTGATTGTCTCCAACCATGGCGGGCGGCAGCTTGATGGGGCGGTTTCCGCGATAGAGGTCTTGCCCGAGATCGTGGATGCGGTCGGAGACCAGATCGAGGTGCATATGGATAGCGGCATAAGCTCGGGGCAGGATGTGCTGAAGGCCCTGGCGCTGGGGGCCAGGGGCACCTATATCGGGCGGGCGTTTCTTTATGGGCTGGGGGCGATGGGCGAGGAAGGGGTTTCCAAAGTGCTTGAAATCATCCACCGCGAGTTGGACCTGACCATGGCCTTTTGCGGCCACCGGCAAGTGGGCGAGCTTGGCCGGGCGGACCTGATATTGGCTGATCGGGTGATGAACCCCTATCTGCGCTAGTGGGTGCGGAGCAAATGGCCATCATTTTTCCACTTTTGAGTGTGGCCGCGCTATGCTAACAAATATCAAACGCATTTTCGGAGAGGTAAGATGAACGGATATACTATTTTCACCCACAGCCTTCGTCAGGTGGTGGGCAACATTGGCATGGCAGTCCGGGTGAGTTGGTGGTTTTGGCTGATGCTTGTTATCTTGCTCTTTGGCTATGGGGTGTTGGTCGGTGTGAGCAACAGCATGTTTGTTGCCGTTATTCTGGGAGTGGCCTTGTTTGTTTTTATCCTTTGGGGGGTTTCCCTGATCGCGGTGGCATGGCACCGTTATATCCTGCTGGAAGAGCGCCCGGGCGGGGTGACGCCCTACCGGCCGGATCTGGATGTCTGGGGTTATTTTTGGAACATGCTTGGCATTGCGATTATCACGATCATTATAGTGCTGGCGCTTTCACTTCTGTTTGCTCTGGTCATGGGGGGTATTGATATTTTGCAAGCCATTAGCAGTACCGAGCCGTCTTTTTCGAATATTCTGATCCAGTTTCTGTTCACGGTCATTTCCACCGTTATATATCTGCGTATGGCGCTGGTTTTGCCAGGGGTTGCCTTGCAGGCCGGGATGACACTGGGGCATGCCTGGCGGGAGAGCAAACCCTATAACGGCTCGATCATTGTATTGGCGATTGCGCTTGCTTTGCTGAATATCCTGGCCATGGCGGTGTTGGGGGGCGCTATGGTTGCCTTTGCCGATTCTCCCGGTGCGGTATTTGTTGTGTCATTGGCGGTTCTTGCCTTCCAGTGGTTTTATTTCATGCTCAATATCAGCGTGCTCTCAACATTGTTCGGCCATATCGTGCAAAAACGCGAGGTCTACTAAGTGGCCGATGTTGACTTTGCGGCGCGGGTGACCCGGGCGGCAAAGCAAATGCGGGCGTTGTTTGCCCCAACGCCTTTGCAACGCAATGATTTTCTCAGCGCCAAATATGAAGCCGAGATCTATCTGAAGCGCGAAGACCTCTCCCCGGTGCGTTCCTATAAAATTCGCGGGGCCTTCAATGCGATTGTCAAGGCGCTGGATGCAGGGAAGAAAGGGCCGTTTGTCTGCGCTTCGGCGGGCAATCACGCGCAGGGTGTGGCCTATGTCTGTGCCCATTTCGGGGTGCAGGCGGTGATCTATATGCCGGTAACCACCCCCAAGCAAAAGCTGCACAAGACCGGCAGTTTTGGCGGCGGGAATGTAAAAATTAAGCTCGAGGGCGATTATTTCGACGACACTTTACGCGCCGCGCAGGATTTTTGCGCCAAGGCAGGCGCGGTGTTTGTGCCACCGTTTGACAGCGAGGATGTGATCATAGGGCAGGCCAGTGTGGCGGCTGAAATAATGGCGCAGATGCCCGGGGATGAGCACCCGGATATGCTGGTGCTGCCCGTGGGCGGCGGTGGGCTGGCGGCGGGCATGACCCGCTATCTGCGCGGCCAGAATATCGATTTCCGTTTTGTCGAGCCACAAGGCGGCCCCAGCCTGCAAGCGGCGTTGCAGGCCAAAGAGCTGGTGACCCTGCCCAGGGTGGATAGCTTTGTCGACGGCGCGGCAGTGGCCCGGATTGGCGCGCGCAATTTCAAGGCGTTGCAGGATGTGCCCCTTGCGCATGTGATCATCGCGCCGGAAGACCGGATCTGTGCCACCATGATCGAAATGCTCAATGTCGAGGGCGTGGTGCTGGAGCCGGCCGGCGCATTGGCGATAGACGGTTTGCGCGATATCGAAAGGATTGCCGGCAAGACTGTGGTGGCGGTGGTTTCGGGCGGCAATTTTGATTTCGAGCGCCTGCCCGATGTGAAAGAACGCGCCCTGCGCTGGGCCGGCCTGAAGAAATATTACATATTGCAAATGCCGCAGCGCCCCGGCGCGCTGAAGGATTTTCTCAACATCCTTGGCCCGGAAGATGATATCGCCCGTTTTGAATACCTGAAGAAATCCGCCCGCAATTTTGGCTCGGTGCTGATCGGGATCGAAACCGGAGAGCCGGGCGGCTTTGCCCGGATAGAGGCAGAAATGCAGGCGCAGGGTTTTGCCTTTGAGGATATTACCAACAACGCCGCTTTGGCGAATTTCATTGTGTGAGGAGCGACGATGCTGAATACGGTCAGCTTTGGCGAGGGCGGGTTGCCGCTGATCATTGTGCACGGGCTTTTTGGCTCGGCGCGCAACTGGCGGGTGCTGCAAAAGCGGCTGGCCGAAAAGCGGCGGGTGATCGCGGTTGATCTGCGCAATCACGGGGACAGTTTCTGGGCCGATGATAACAGCTATGAAGCGCTGGCGCGGGATCTGGCGGAGGTGATCGACGCCAATGACGGGGTGGCGGATGTGCTCGGGCATTCGATGGGGGGCAAGGCGGCGATGGTGCTGGCACTGAAGGCGCC